>PWZW01000081.1 GCA_003567255.1 Puniceicoccaceae bacterium
AGTTAAAGCACATTGCGCCCTAACATTCTAGTAGGTGATACCCTACCTCCGCTAAGAAAAACAATTACCCCCGATCCTCCCTATATAATTTTCATCGTTGCTGCAATGGTTACGCGCATTGGGGAGCATCGCCTCAAAATGGGCAAATTTTGAGCGGTTTTTGCTGAGAGGTGATTTCGTGGAGTGCGCCAAAAAACATCTAATCCTTTTTTTTGAGGACTAGAGTCTACCTGAGATATAGAAAGAAGGCGAGAACCGATTAGGAGCTCCAAGATAGGACGCCCACATGCATCGAGGGCTGGTAAGCTCACAAAAGGAGTGCGTATGGAAGGCTGACCAAGGGAATCGCAGAAGAACCAGAAAAAAACCGCCTTCTCACGGAAACCGATTGAGGAACAGCTGGTACAGCCATTGCGACACGCCTCGTTCAGGTTGCTCGCCTTTATTGTGCTTTTTACATACTTCGACCACCTATGATTGTATCGATTCCTCTGCGGTCAGAGGACGCCGCGCTATCATTTACTCGGTGCTGATCACAGGCCAACGGTTGGCAGTTCATCCCCATAATTACCCGCGCGACGCCCTCTCCCCGATTGCCAAGCATGAACAACCTGGCCGACTGAACGGGCCTGATGATCGATAGGTGGACAGGGCTTAACCAGCATCTTTCGATGATTGCTTACCAACCGCGTTGCGGGTCGTTATCCTTCGTTTCAAAGTTGCCAAAAATCTGAGGTTTTCGCGCGACATGCCCTCTGGCTTAAGTAAGCTACCCTCATGTTTACAGGTTTAATTGAAGAAACTGGTAGGGTCGTTTCCTTCATCGAAGGAGAAAATTCCTGGCGTCTAAAAATCCGGGCTAGCAAGGTTTGTCAGGGACTCCAGGCGGGGGATAGTGTTGCGGTAAACGGCTGTTGCTTAACCGCGGTCGAATTCGATGACGAATACATCGGGTTCGATCTTCTGGGCGAAACGATTCGGCTTACTTCTTTCCGGAGCTTGAAAGAGGGAATGCCGGTGAATTTGGAGCGAAGTTTGTTACCCTCCACCCGAATGGGTGGCCACTTTGTTAGCGGCCACGTGGATGGCTTGGGTGTGATCCGAGCCATAGGGCCCAGCGGAAAGGACACTGTTCTCGAAATTGAACCGCCGACCGAGCTCTTAAAATACTTTGTCCCCAAGGGCTGCATTGCCGTAGATGGGATTTCGCTGACCGTCGCCGAAGTGAAGGCTACATCATTTGTGATTTGGCTGATTCCGCATACCCTCGCCATGACTAATCTTCACGCCAAGCAAGTTGGGGATCCCGTGAATTTGGAGTGCGATTTACTCGCCAAGTATGTGGAACGTTTGATTGAGCAGCGATAGGAGGCCTTTGCTCATCTTTTATGTGCAATCTGCCCGCAAAGCCATATGCGCCAATGACGTATATGGCTTTGCGGGGTTTTAGTCCGCGGATGCGCGCCAGTTTCCTGAGGGAATCCTGATTCCTCCGGCAGCATTTATTTTTGCCTCGGTCATTTCGTAAACCCAAACTTCACCAAAGGGATCGCCGGATGGATCGAAGGCGGTTATTTTTTTGCGGATGTATTCGCAACGTTCCTCCGGTAGGTTTGGGGCAAAGCCTTCAAGGTGGTCAATGTCGAGCATCGATTGCCTTGCTTCGAACCGATGTACGTAGCCATGGACCCATGCGTTGCCCCCGAGGCGGACGCCCGGATATCCATAGGCCGCCAAGTGGTAAATCGTGCCATGTATCATCGCGGGCATGGATATGGACGCTTTGCCTTCAACGTACCGTGGCCAGTAGTGTCCGCCGGGCTTTAAGGTGCCGTAGACAAACGCGTGGTACGGACCCAGTTCAGGAAGTTCTAGATTCATCTGCCAATCGATGGATCGGTCGTATTTTGGTACGGTTTTGCGGTGAAAGGTGATAGAGGAACCTGCGCCCGTCTATCCATCTCGTCCAATGAGCGTCGAAAGCGCCACGGCGACGCCGTGAAGGACAGAGCTGATGCGAACGGCGTCGTGAACGTTATCATGGTTAAGGCCTCCTTTTAAAACAGCTGCTTCATGGGCACGCAGGCACATCTCACACCCGGCAAGGGCGGCGGGCCCGACGGAGAACAATTCAAAGGCAGTCTCCGTGGTGCTAACTTGCTTCATCCGCAGCATCTTAAGGTTTGCCGGGCGAGTGTTGTAGTGTTCGCTCCGCATGATGTGGCGAAAGCGATAGTAAATGGTGTTCATCCCCATCAATGATGCGGCTGCACGGGCATCTTCCAGGGCTTCGGCGCTTAACCCCGCGGATTGGGCGTCGGCTAACAGCGCGCGAATGATCGCTTCGTTGCCGATATAGTAGGCAGAGGCCAAAGCAACACCCCAAGTTTGCGTCGAATCGAGAGATTCGCCTTCAAGCACCTTTTGGGTGTTTAGCACCAGATCTTTTGCTTCGCCCGGAAGCGTTTTCAGCAGTTCCGTTATATTTTCCATAGTGTTCGTGTTTTTGATAGTTTTATACCGTTCGCCGATCTGCAGGGAGGTCCGGGAAAGTGTTTGAAGGCCAGTCTTGGTCCGCATTCCCGGATGTGCCAAGTGTGCATATGAAACCGACCGTTTCAAATAACTGCTTATGCTTTCAAATGGTCGACATGTAAAGCTACGACGCACGGATATCAGAGGCTTTACTTCCAGCACTTGATGCTGCTCTCCAGCTTGGACTTTTCCCATGCCCACACCTAAGCACGTGAACACTGTTTACATCCAGCAGGTGTCTGCTATCTACTGTTCTTTGAATGAATCGAGTTTTTATAAAGACCTACGGCTGCCAAATGAATGAACGGGACTCCGAAGAGGTGGCGGCGCTTCTGCGCGCACGTGGCTATGCCTTTGTGGATAGTGAGGCCGAGGCCGACATTGTTTTATTAAACACCTGCAGTGTGCGGGATCAGGCCGAGCAAAAGGCGATTGGTAAAGCCGGCCGCTTGGCCCGCCGAAAGCGCAAGGAACCCAATTTTATTCTCGGGATTATGGGGTGCATGGCCCAAAACCGTGGCGGGGCTATACTCGATAGCTTGCCCGACCTGGACCTGCTCATCGGGACGCAGAAATTTCACCGCGTGCCGGAACATCTTGATGCGATGATCCAGACGATGCGAGGTCAGGGACCGCGTCCCAGTACGATTATCGATTTGGAGGAGGAGGCGGGCTCTCAAAATACGATCAATTCACATGACATTGACGAAGACCCCAAGGTGTCCGCTTTTGTGAGCATTATGCAGGGCTGCAATATGAAATGCGCTTACTGTATTGTGCCGAAAACGCGTGGGGAAGAGCGCGCCCGCCCTATCGAGGACGTCGTGAAGGAGGTCCGGCAACTCGCCGAAAGCGGAACGCGGGAAGTGACCTTGCTGGGGCAAATTGTGAACCAGTACGGAATCCGCGAGTTTCCGTTCGTCGATGGGAAGAGCCCTTTCGTCCAGCTCCTGGAGAGCGTTCACGAGGTCGAAGGAATTGAGCGAATCCGTTTCACGAGTCCCCATCCGGTTGGATTTAAGCAAGACTTGATCGATTGTTACGGGCGCCTTCCTAAACTTTGTGAATATGTTCATTTCCCCCTGCAGAGCGGCAGTGATCCGATTCTTAAGGCAATGCGGCGGCCTTACTCTGTCGCTAAGTTTAGATCCATCGTCGAGAAACTGCGTGCAGTTCGCCCGGATATGTATTTTTCAACGGACGTGATTGTGGGCTTCCCTGGAGAAACCGAGGATGATTTTGAGGCGACAAAAAGCACTTTCCAGGAACTGGCCTTCGACATGGCTTTTATTTTTAAATACAGCCCCCGGCCCGGGACCACTGCAGAGGCACTCGGCGATCCCGTTCCAAAAGCTACCAAAGAAGCGCGGAACCAAATCCTTTTAGACTGTTTAAGCGCGCAGTCCCTGAAAAGAAATCAAGCGCTGGTGGGTACCGTTCAAGAAGTCTTGGTGGAAGAGCCTGCGCGGCGGGGAGAAAATCTTTTCACCGGAAGAACCCGCGGATTTAGAAGAGTGGTTTTCCCGGGGAGCCGTCGACTGATTGGCCAGTTGGTACCCGTGACCATAAACGAGGCCACAGCTTCCACACTTTTCGGGGAGTTGGTCCTTGGCGGCCTGGACAATCCCTCAGCACTCCACCTGGTGGGGAGCGAGAAAACCTGAAATATCCTGGCTAAGGACCTGAAACTCCCTTGGGAAGGTACCTCCCTTTGTCGAAGCTGCGAAAATAGTGACCAATCCGCGGGTGCTCAATAGCCCGTCCTGAGTGATCCTTTTCAAGGTTTGATTGGGCCGCGTAGGTAGACAGGCCACCACTGTTGTGGACCAATACACTGTACCAAGGTTGATTCCGGGAAGGCTGGACATTGTGAGAATTGTACCATTTGTCGCGGGCTTTACACACCTCGTCAAAATCCACTATGACGCCCCGATAACCTTGGATTTTGTGAGTCACGACATCGCCTATTTCAAAGCACCGGGATGGAGCTGATTTTTCACTGCAATATTCTGTTAAACCTATCATAACCAAAAGGCACTATGGGCGAGCAGGTTTCATTTTGCAACGTCTGAGCGAATAATCCCGAGACTGGGCAGGTCGGCGGTATCAAAATAAAAGCCCGCAGCCGTTTCCGACTGCGGGCTAACTACTACCCTTAACTAACTCTACTACTCAACTAACCTTAAGTAGCTCCGACTTGATGTCGGTGCACTAAAACGGACTAGCGCCCGCAAACAAAGTTCCCCAAAACCTCAAAGAAATGAAATTTAAATAAGTCAGACTAAAAATATTGATTTTCTTTTTGAAAATGCGTTTAAGTATGGCATGCGAATAATAAAGAAAGAGGGGGGTACCTACCACTGCATCAGTCGGACGGTACAGGGGCGAAGCTTGCTGGAGCATCGAGAAAAGGCGATGTTTCAGAAAATGCTTTGGCAGTTGGCTGATTTTTCCGGCTTGCGGATCATTACTTACTGCTTGATGAGTAATCACTTCCACCTTCTGGTTGAGGTGCCTGAGGCGGGTGCGGTGGATGATGCGGAGCTGGTGCGGCGTTTTCAGGTTTTGTACCCGAAGCCGACGCGTTCGACGGGTTTGAGGGCCGAGGATCTGCGGCGCTTGTTGGCGGACAACGGAGAAAGGGGGAAAGCGCTGCGGGACGGTTTGCTCAGTCGCATGGGGGATCTTTCTATTTTTATGAAGGCGTTGAAGCAGCGTTACAGCATCTGGTACAACCGTACTCACGAAACCTACGGGGCTTTCTGGGCCGAGCGCTTTAAAAGCGTGATTGTCGAGGGCCGGGGCTTCGTTTTGCAGGTTATGGCGGCTTACATTGACCTAAATCCGGTGAGGGCTGGGCTCGTTACTGATCCAAAGGACTATTTATTTTGTGGTTATGCTGAAGCGGTTGCCGGGAATCAGCGAGCGCTTTACGGTGTGGAACGGGTGATGCTTGCTTTTAATGAAGCGGCCGCCGGGTATTGTCCTTTGGCAGGCTACCGCGCGTTCCTTTTTGACCAGGGTTCGCGAGCGGTCGAGGGTAAGGCCACGATTTCGAGGGAGCATGCCCAGCGAGTCATTGAGAAAGCGCAGGGGCGGTTAAGCCTTGCGTCGGTTTTGCGCTGTAAGCTTCGATTTTTTGGCTCCGGGATGATCCTTGGTTCGGCGGATTTTGTACATCAGTTACGGAAGGAGTTAAAACTGGAAAAGACGCCAAGCGGACGTGAACGGAAATTGGGCAAAGTAGCGATTGCCTCGTTGGAGGGGCTGAATTTACTTGGGCGGGGTGTGCGTGGGCTCAAGTCAGGAGGCTAGCAGGCGTGCGGGTCCATGTGTTCCGGAGCTTAGCCTATGGTGTGTGGGCAGCGGGGATCGAGCAGATCTTTTCCCCAACCCAAACCGGAGAGGCAGAGGGAGGAGCGTAAGAGGTCTGCCATGTGGAGGGTGGAAACGTTTTTGGATTTTGAAATCTGAAAGATTGAGGTAGCTAGGTCAAAAGCGCGTTTGGTTGCTTCCGGTTTGCCGGCGAGTCTGCCATAAAAGTCAAATAACTGAGGGGCTGGGGCGGGGAGGTCGTCCAATTTCATTTCGAATGCGCAGCGCCCGAGGTGTTTTGTTTCCCTTGTTTCGAGGGTGATGGATCCGGAGGTGGGTAGTTTAATTTTTTCGGCGGCGATCCGAATATATTCGTCGAAATAACCGTCATCAAAGTCGTTTGCGTATCGTTGAACGCCAGCGATGGCGTAGGTTGCTTTAGGATCGCGCAGATCGGATGCGGCGATATCGAGCAATTTTCTCAGCGCGATGAGGTAGATGGGAGAGGACGTGAGCGCATAGAGATGTTGAAAGGCATCGCTGGCACCGTTTTCGATGAGCAGGCGGCAGCGGGTGCGCTCTTGGGAAACAGGAGGGGCACCTTCCAGGTCGAGAACTGGCCCGACCTGGTTGATCGCGATTGGAAGCGCGTCTGTGTTAAGCAGGGCATCGGCCCATCGCTCTGCATAGCGGTCAGCAATGTGAAGCAGTGTTTCGTTTTGGTTGACCGTGTAGGAGCGTAGCGCGAGCTGAAGCACTGGAAAGTGGGCGTAGGTGTTGAGCTTGGGGGAAGCTTCGCCAGCGTATTGGAACAATCCTGAAGACAGTACGCTGAGTGGTTCCAAGGACTCCTCGGCAAAGAAACCGCTTACTTGGTCAATGAATTCAGTGGCCGCAGTGACCCCGGGAAGCTGGCGATGTAATTCCCAAGCAGCACCGATGGCCAAGGCCACTTTATCGTTTTGTGGAATGCGGGCGTAAGGCCCATTTTTGTCTCTAAACCAATGATTTACCATGGATGCGAGTAATTTTACCTCGGAGGCATCCAGGAGTGGCAGGTGAAAGGCGGGGATGATTCGATTAACCTCATTGGCGGAAATCGGCACATGAGGGTTCCACTGTTCGAGGGTTGTGCGCATCCATGCTTTGTAAGCTCTCTCAAGGGCTTCTTTTGCTTCTTGGAGACTCTTTGTGGAAACGATCTGGGTGGACGCATTGGACATGGCGTCACTCTTGCCGATTTTAAAAAAGAAGCAATGATAGCGAGGAGATGAGGAATTTGCGTAATAGGCCCTTGATCATATCAACATATCAGGATATCTTTATATGATAATGAAGGTTGTGGACAAAAAGGAGTTAAGTGAACGGGGAAAGGTCTTGGAGGGACTTTTGCGCGAGCGTATTGTTTTTCTTGATGGGGCCATGGGCACCATGATTCAGACCTATCAACTGAGTGAGGATGACTTCCGAGCCGGGCCCTTTGCTGAACATCCCTCTGATTTAAAGGGAAACAACGATTTGCTCTCGATCACCCGTCCAGATGTGATTAAAGGCATTCACCGGGCGTTTCTTGAGGCTGGTTCGGATATTATCGAAACAAACACCTTCAGTGGAACCCGCATTGCTCAGGCAGACTACGGGCTGGAGGCGCATGTTTATGAATTGAACCGGGCTTCAGCTGCGTTGGCACGGAGCGTGGCGGATGATTTCATGGCGGAGCATCCCGGTCGGGAGTGCTTCGTTGCCGGAGCGCTTGGGCCCACGAACCGAACCGCCTCCATGTCGCCCGATGTGAATCGTCCTGAGTATCGGGCTGTCACCTTTGATGAATTGGTTGAAAACTACTTTGAGCAAATTAAGGCCCTGGTTGAAGGAGGCGTTGATATCCTGCTTCCGGAAACGGTGTTTGACACTCTAAACCTTAAGGCGGCCTTGTTTGCGATTGCGGAATTCCAAGAGAAACACCCCGCAAGGCTTCCGGTGATGATTTCGGTCACGATCACGGATGCTTCGGGTCGTACGCTTTCAGGGCAAACCACCGAAGCGTTTTGGAACTCGGTTGCACATGCGAAACCCTTGAGTGTTGGCATAAATTGCGCGCTTGGGGCGAAGGAGATGCGACCCTACATCGCGGAATTGGCAAAAATTGCCGAGTGCTACGTGAGTTGTTATCCAAATGCGGGCCTGCCCAACCCGCTGAGCGAGACTGGCTACGATGAATTGCCGGAGGATACTGCCGAATTTTTGAGGGAATTCGGAGAAAGCGGCTTTCTAAACATTGTTGGTGGCTGTTGCGGGACGACCCCGGCGCACCTCAAGGCGATTCATGAAGCGGTTAAAGCCTTTCCTGCCCGCACGCCATCACAGCGGGCAGGCACTACACGGTTGAGTGGCCTTGAACCGCTTAATGTACGGCCGGGCGACACTTCGTTTTTAATGATTGGAGAGCGGACGAATGTGACCGGCTCCCCCCGTTTCAGAAAGTTGATCGAAGCGGACGATTTTGATGCCGCACTCGCCGTGGCCACCCAGCAGGTGGAAAATGGAGCAAATATTATCGATGTGAACTTCGATGAAGGCTTGCTGGACAGTGAGGCTTGCATGACGCGTTTTTTGAATCTTATCGCCTCGGAACCGGCGATTGCCCGGGTGCCGATCATGATTGATAGCTCCAAGTGGTCGGTGATCGAAGCCGGCTTGAAGGTCGTTCAGGGCAAAAGCATCGTGAACTCGATCAGCTTAAAGGAGGGCGAGGAAGCCTTTTTGAAACAGGCGAAACTGTGTCAGCGCTACGGTGCGGCGGTCGTGGTGATGGCCTTTGACGAGGAAGGTCAAGCGGCGACCAAGGCGGAGAAAGTGAGGATATGTAAGCGTGCTTATAATCTTCTCGTAAATGAGGCAAATTTTGATCCGCACGACATCATATTCGACCCGAACATTTTGACGGTGGCGACTGGGATGAGTGAGCACGACAACTACGCCGTTGATTTCATTGAGGCAGTCCGAGAGATCAAAGCGGAATGCCCGGGGTGTTTAACCAGCGGGGGAGTGAGTAACATTTCTTTCTCATTTCGGGGAAACAATCCCGTGCGGGAAGCGATGCACGCGGTCTTCCTCTACCATGCGATCAAGGCCGGGCTTGACGTGGGAATTGTGAACGCCGGGATGCTCACGGTGTACGACGAAATAGAGCCTGAGCTGCTCGAAAAAGTTGAGGATGTCATTCTCAACCGAAAGTCCGATGCAACGGAAACCTTGATCAACTTTGCCGAAAAGGTGAAAGGCCCCGGAAAAAAACTGGACGACACCGCGCGGCTTGCCTGGCGGGAGGGGACGGTATCCGAGCGCTTGGCACATTCACTCGTGAAGGGGATTGTTGACTATATCGAAGAGGACACTGAAGAAGCGCGCTTGGAATGGGGGCGTCCCTTGGAAGTGATCGAAGGTCCACTGATGGACGGAATGAAAATCGTGGGCGACCTCTTCGGGGCGGGAAAAATGTTTTTGCCCCAGGTCGTGAAGAGTGCCCGGGTGATGAAACGTGCGGTAGCTCACCTGACGCCCTTCATGGAAGAGGAAAAGCGGCTCAATCCGAATACCCGTGCCCAAGGGAAGTTTTTGATAGCGACCGTCAAGGGTGACGTTCACGATATTGGAAAGAACATTGTCAGCGTCGTGCTTGCCTGTAACAACTACGAAGTCAAAGACCTTGGTGTAATGGTTTCTTGCGACAAAATCCTTGAAACCGCGGCGGAGTGGGGCGCGGACATTATTGGACTTTCTGGGCTAATTACACCCTCTTTGGATGAGATGATCAGCAATGCGGCAGAGATGCAGCGCCGAGGTCTGAAGACGCCCTTGCTGGTGGGGGGGGCGACGACCAGTCGCGCGCACACAGCGATCAAAATTGCGCCCGCCTACGAGGCTCCGGTTTGTCAGATAGGCGACGCCTCACTGGTCACAGATGCTTGTAATCGATTGCTCAATCCCGACAAGCGGGACGCTTTCGTGAAAGAGTTGCTCGAGGATCAAGAGCGAAGGCGCGTACGTTTTGCTTCAAATTTGGGGAAGCAGGATATTCTGCCACTCAAGGAAGCCCGTAAAAAACGGTTTGTGGATGATTGGGCAAACGCGCCGATCACCCGTCCGTCAAGGCTTGGGCTGACAGTCGAAGATAATGTACCCCTGGAACAAATCGCTGAGTACATCGACTGGTCCCCTTTCTTTTGGACCTGGGAATTGAAGGGGGTTTACCCAAAAATTTTAAACCACAAAAAGTATGGAGCGCAGGCGCGAGAGATCTTCGCTGACGGTAAGCGTCTGCTTGAGGAAGTTATCAAAAACAAGCGCTTCC
>PWZW01000001.1 GCA_003567255.1 Puniceicoccaceae bacterium
AGCAGGCCAGCAATGATTAATAAGCAAGTGACGAGAAGTCCTGCGGAGACCATAAAGTCGAGCCCGGGGACAAATCCCTCAGTGTATTCAACATATTCGATTCCCGTAATCTCGTCGACCCGCTCTTCGGGGATTTGTGTCTGGCTCCACCCACTATGAAAACCACCGTTCGCCCAGAGCGTGAAAGACAGCGCGGCAACGAATGCGGCGAATATAGCGATGGCCTTAGAAATTTTCATTGGTGAGAGGATAGCAAAACGACAATAAATTGCTAACAATACCTTGCGGTTACCGTGATAACGTTTCCTTATTAGTCAAATGGAGCTCCGACATTTAAAAACCTTTGTCGCGGTCGCGGAGGAATTGCATTTTGGACGAGCCGCCGGGCGTTTGGGCATCGCCCAACCGGCGGTGAGCCAGCAGATTAAGCAGCTCGAAAACGGTCTGGGTGGCCGCCTGCTGGAGCGGGACCGGCGTCAGGTGAGTCTGACGATTGCCGGAAGGGTGCTCTACCGGGAGGCGAAAACGATCCTTTCGCAACTCGCTTATGCGGAGGAGCGATTAAAACCGATTCTTGAGGGAAAGGAGGAAACCTTGCGCCTGGGCTTCCTGCCCGGACCCTCCGGCGACCTCCTTCGGCGCGCGGTGAGGCGCCTCGCCAAGGAAGCGCCGAGGGTGAAGGTCTTGCTTGCTGAAGTGGGCGTTGTGGAGATTGGAAGCGCGCTCACGGGGAGGGAATTAGACGCTGTCCTCTCGCCCGAGCTTTCGGCGCCTTTTCCGCCGCGCTTGCGCCACGTCAAGGTAGCTGACGAGCGGGTCTTGCTCGCTATCGCCGAGGAGAACCCGCTGAACTTGAAGAGGCAGCGCGCGATCCCCTTTTCCGCGCTCAGGCAACAGGCCTTTGTCGGTTACAGCGAGCAAACCTCGCCGAAGTACAAATCGTGGATCATCGAGGAGTGCCGCCCCTACGGCTTCACCCCGCGCTTTGTGGAAACCTTTGAGACAGCCACTGAACTTATTCTGGCGGTGGCCAGCGATGCCGGAGTGGCCATCTTGCCCGAGGGGTATCGATTCCGCTTCGGACGGGATGTCTCCTTTAAAGCGCTCGATCCTGAGCCTGAACCCTTGGCGCTGTGGCTTTGGATGCGTCAGGCCGAACAGTCTGCGCTGGTGGAATTGTTTGTTGATTGCTTACAGGCAGAGGCGGCCGGGGCGTTTGAGGGAACCGCGTCGGAGGCCTAGTTAGTTATTCACTGCGGAGACCCTTTTGCCTTGTCGAGCGGAGGGATTCCCCTGAGGCTAGAAGCACCATTTTCTTAAACCCCTAAATCCCGACAACTAAACAGGCACGTTTTGGACAAAGCTAAATTCATAAAAGAAATGGAAGCCTCGATTGAGGATCTGGAACCAGGCATCCTCAACGCCGAAACCCGCTTCAGAGAACTTCCTGTTTGGGACTCGCTGGCGGTGTTGACTGTATCCAACATGATCGACCTCGAATGTGGAGTGACTTTCAGTGGTGAGGATTTGCGTAAATTTGAAACCGTCGGAGCCCTCTGGGAAGAGGTTGAAAGGCGGAAAGGCGATGACTGAGCAAGGCAAAGCGCTTTACATCGTAGGCGCGGGCGGGTTCGGGCGAGAGGTCTTTTGCTGGGCTGAACAACATCCTGATTGCGGAAGGCGCTGGGCCATTCGCGGATTTTATGACGATAATCCTGATGCCTTAAGAGATTACGACTATCCCACCCCTGTTTTGGGAGCGCTCGCTGCCATTGAAGCCCGGGATGATCGTTGTTACCTCTTGGCAATCGGAGATTCGAAGCTTCGGCGGCGGATTGGCCAATCGCTATTGGCGGCGGGGTGCGAATTGCTGACGTTGATTCATCCCAGTGTGGTCCTGGGCCGAAACATTCGCCTGGGGCGAGGGGTTATCCTCTGTCCGCAGGTAACCCTGACCTGCGATATCGAGCTGGGAGACGGGGTTGTTTTAAATGCGCATAGTTCGATCGGTCATGATGTGCGGGTGGGCGCGTGGTCCTCGCTGATGGGGCACTGTGAATTGAACGGAGGCTGTGTGCTGGAGGAGGCCGTTTACCTGGGGACCGGCTCGCGGATGATTCCCGGAAAAAGAGCGGAGGCAGAAGCCTTCATCGGTGCGGGTTCCGTGGTTCTGCAAAATGTTGCGGCAGGTACCCGCGTCTTCGGTAATCCCGCCCGGCGGATTGATTAGCTGAACGCCGCTCTGCTGTTCAAAGGAAGGCCTCAACATTTGCTTGCGCAGTTGGCCGGAGCGGGTTTGACTTTGGTCTTTCGAGTGAACGCCGAGATAGCTCAGCCCGGTAGAGCAACTCATTCGTAATGAGTAGGTCGTGGGTTCGAATCCCATTCTCGGCTCCATCTTTTAGCCTCTCAAGCCCCATCAATAAAGGGTTGAGGGGCTTTTTGTTGATCGATGCAAAATGGCTGAAACGCCTTTAAACTGCTCGGATGGGACGCAAACCGGTCAAATAACGGTCAAGTCGAGGGTTCAGACATAACGCGTTCTCTGAAATGGCCTTCATTCGGATGGTTGAGTGTGCGCGCTGGACTGGGAATTTTGGTACCTCACGATCAAAGGTATGCCAGCACCAACGACAAAATCCGTCCAGACTCGCAGACTATATCTTTCGCTTTAGGGTGCGTGCAATCGACCTCTGGCTGCTCGGCCCCTGCCGCGCGTCCTGGCTTTGGCGGCAAAGTGATCAACAAACCCGGCTTGCCCACCTTAGTGCGGTGGCTAGGCTGCTCAGATGAAAGTAAGGGGAGCAAAGGGTCGTGAAAGTGACATCCAAATCGCACGTTTTGTCGGAGCAGAGGCGCTCCCTTATTTAGACGCTCTGGGTGCGCTGCGCATCGCGGTTTTTCGGGAATGGCCCTACCTCTACGAGGGATCGGCGGAAAGTGAGGCAAATTACCTCAGGCATCATGCCGCCTGTGCGCAAAGTTTAACGGTTTTGGCCTTTGACGGAACGCAGGTGGTGGGCGCGTCAACGGCACTTCCGCTACCCCAGGCGGACCCGGCTTTTCAGGCTCCTTTTGAAGCCGCGCAGATGCCTTTGGATGCGGTCTGTTACTTCGGCGAGTCGGTGTTGCTTCCGGAATACCGCGGACACGGGATCGGTCGGCAGTTTTTTGCTGAGCGCTTGGCCTTTGCGCGGGATTCGGGCGCGAGGACTGCCGCCTTTTGTGCGGTCGAGCGCGCCGCCGATGATCCGCGCCGACCCGCTGAATACCGCCCACTCGATGCCTTTTGGCAAAGTGAGGGATTCCGGGCACAAGCGGAAATGCGGGCTACCTTGGGGTGGCGGGAGGTGGGTGCCGCCAAGGAAACGCTGCAGACGCTGCGGTTCTGGCTAAAATCTCTCGACGCTTAGGGCAGCAGCTTACGCAGGTCGGAAACTTCAGTAGCGATGGGTAGGCTTGGACGGTCGGCCTCGGAAGGGATGTAGGCGAAATGAACCCCCGCATGAGCGGCCGCTGCGGCGTCGGCCTGAGCATCGCCGATGAAAAGCATTGCTTCCGCGGGTAATCCGGTTTCCTGAATAAACCGGTCCATGGACTGGGGTTTGGCGGGCGGCGAGCCGACTATTTGATCGAAAAGCGAGGCATCGGCCCCGTTGGCTTGGAGCATATCCTCGAGTGGCTTTTGCGGTGTACCGGAAAGGACAAAGCGGGGGATGCCCGCCTCCTTACAGGCCTCGACAAATTCGCGGGAGCCCGGACGCCAGCCCGCTTCGGCGCACAAGGGCTCGCAAATGTCGGTGAAGCGTTGGACTTCCAAATCCCGCTGTTCCGGAGTCAGGGTTTTTTTTAAGCATTCAGCGTAGAGCCATTCGACCTGTTTCACGCGACTTTGACCAAAACTGCCCATGATATGCCGCATGAAAGGTTCGGTGGATTCCGGGTGGTAAGTTTTCACCCATTGGCGAAAGGCTTCTACCTTGGCCGGCATGGAATTGAGCAAAACGCCGTCGCAATCGAAGACGACTAGAGAGATTTGGCGGAGTTGACCGCTAATTTTCAGCAACATACCGCAGAGGAAAGCGCAGTGGAACATCGCTGACAACGATGGAAGGTCTTTTTTGCTTCACCGAACTGCGAATACCGCGTAGCCCTTAAGGGATTCCTATGACGCTATTTTCCGCTACATTGATTGTGAGCCTCCTCCTCCTGCTGTTGGGCGGATACCTTTGTGTGCGCGGGGCGCGTGCCGGGGCCTTGCTGAAGCAGTTTCCGCGTTCTCAGACGGCGGCCTATGTGACGATAGGCCTCGCGACGGCGTGGTTCCTCTTTGCCCATATTCTACAGCTCGGGCCCGCAGACTTTGGTGATTATAAACACATCTTTTTTGTAATTTTTCTCTTAGTGGGGCTACTTTCGTTTTTTTACGTTCCGGATTTTTTGGCGGTGCGTGGAGGCGCAGCCTTAATCCTACTGGGTGCTGCCGCTGTGCTTTCAGCGGCCTTTGGGGAGCCGCAGGTGTCCCGCTTGTTCTTAGTGACGGCGGTCTACCTCGGCATTGTCGTTGCCATTTATTTGGCGGCGGTCCCTTTCCGGCTGCGCGATTTTTTTGAATGGCTCTTTCGCGGTTCTCTGCGCTCGCGAATCCTCGGTGGCGTTCTTGCCACCTACGGTGCTCTCTTGGCGATCGTCGCTATTACCTACTGAATACAAACCACAGGGATTGCTCGCCTGTTATGTCTCAACCCAAACCACCCGCACTTCTCTTCATCATCTCCGGACCCGCAGGGTGTGGAAAAACGACGCTTTGCGATCGGATGCTGGAGGAAACGCCGATGCTTAAGCGGGTCGTTACCTCGACCACGCGCCCACCCCGGGAGGGGGAGACCGACAAGGTGGACTATTACTTTTTTGAGGAATCAACCTTTCGTAAGAAAGTTGCCGCTGGCGATTTTTACGAGTACGCGGAGGTGCACTCTCGCTTCTACGGAACCCTGAAGTCAGAAATTGACCATAAGCTGGCCGATGGCGTGGATTTGCTCCTCAACATCGATGTGCAGGGGGCCGCGGCCTTCCGTAAGTGTGCTGCTGAGGAACCACGGCTGCGGGACCGGGTGATTACCATTTTCCTGATGCCTCCCGACCACGGTGAACTGGAGCGTCGCTTGAGGGGGCGGGGAAGTGATCCTGAGCCCGATATTTTGCTTCGGCTAAAGACCGCCAAGGAGGAAATGGCACAGTACGGCGATTATGATTACTGTTTGGTGAGTGGAGATCGGGAAAGCGATTTCAAGCGCTTGCAGGCTATTTATACGGCGGAACGCATGCGTGTCCGGTCAGAAACCAAAACCGTCTAAGTGTTGTGTGTGGTATGACGCTTTTTCGGCCCTGTATCGACCTGCACGAGGGTAAAGTGAAGCAGATCGTCGGGGGGACGTTGTCGGACACCGCCGGGGGCCTGAAAACAAACTTCACCAGTGAGCACGGCGCCAGTCACTATGCGGAACAATACCGGAGTGATCGTTTGGTGGGAGGGCACGTCATTAAACTTGGGCCGGGAAACGATGCGGCCGCGCGCGAAGCCCTTGCCGCCTACCCGGGGGGCTTACAGCTCGGTGGAGGCATTACCCCGGAAAACGCGGCCTTTTGGTTGGAGGCGGGGGCGAGTCACGTGATCGCGACCTCGTGCTTGTTTGATACCGGGGGCCGTTTTCAGGAGGAGCGCCTGGATGCTCTGGTGAAAGCAGTCGGGCGGGAGCGGCTGGTGCTTGACCTTAGTTGTCGGCGGCGCGGCGATACGTGGATTGTGGCGATGAATCGTTGGCAAACCTTGACCGATCTTCCGTTAACCCGCGAAGCGCTGCACTCGCTGAGTGGGGCCTGTGCTGAACTCCTAATCCATGCGGCTGATGTGGAGGGACGCTGCGAGGGGATTGACCTGGAG
Organism: Puniceicoccaceae bacterium; assembly: GCA_003567255.1. GTDB lineage: Bacteria > Verrucomicrobiota > Verrucomicrobiia > Opitutales > Coraliomargaritaceae > T3Sed10-183. The sequence goes on from PWZW01000001.1 coordinate 5,945, forward strand.
CTGGTTCGCTTCCTGGGTAAGCACGCGCAGGTCCCCACCACCTACGCCGGGGGAGCAAAATCTATGGAAGATCTGGCGTTGGTTTCTGAGGAAAGCGGGGGCCGGGTGGACCTCGCGATTGGGAGCGCTTTGGATATCTTTGGGGGTAAGCTGATTCGCTACGCTGACTGTGTGGCGTGGAATCGGCGGGAGTCCGGAAAGTCGGGCTGAGCTAGGGTCTACGCAGCTCCCGAAGCGTCCATCATTTGGGTAGATTCAGCGGAGCATCTTCCAGCTCATTATCCGTCCTCACGTTTTTGAGCTTTACCTTTAGCTCAAAGAGATCCGTCCGCCGGTCGAGGCGTGGGGTTACCGAACCTGCGGCACGCGAGCGATACAGATCCGCGGTGTCCAGATCGGTCACGAGCAGGGTTTCCACGTTGCTGTCGGCCTGCGCCTGGATACCGTCTCGTGCGAACTCAAAGTCCGAAGGCGTGAAGACTGCCGCCTGCCCGTAGTGGATGTCCATGGCCGGAACGCTCGGTAAGTTGCCGATGATCCCGGCGGTAGCAACATAGACTTGATTCTCAATGGCACGCGCCATCGCGCATCCACGGACCCGCAGAAACGCGTGGCGGTCGTCTGTGCAATAAGGGACAAAAATAATCTCCGCACCTTGATCCGCCAGGTAGCGCGTCGCTTCGGGAAATTCGATATCGTAGCAAATCTGAACCGCGACCTTCGCCTTCGGGGTGGGTAGGACCACGAGCTCGCTTCCTCCGCTGATACCCCAGTACCGCTTCTCTGAAGGGGTGATGTGTAACTTTGGTTGGGCAATGTAGCGTCCCTCCGGAGTGAAAATCAGGCTGTTGTTATAAGTCTTCCCGTTCTCTTTCATCGGGTGGCTCCCGCCGATGATGTAAAGGCCGTATTTTCGGGCCAAGCCGGACATTAACTCAATGAACGGCTTTGTGTATTTTTCAGCCAATACTTTAATGCCTTCGAGTGGAGACAGTGGCTTGAGGATGGAAAGTAGTTGGACCGAGAAAAACTCGGGGAAGAGGACAAAGTCTGTCCGGTAGTCCGCTGCCGTCTCCACGAAATACTCAACCTGAGCGGAAAAATCCTCAAAGGTCTCAATTTTCCTAACTTTGTACTGCACACAGGCGATACGGACCTTGGAGGAACTGGCTGAATCCACGTAGTCCGGATTCTTCCACTCAATCAAGCTGGCGAGGTTGTGGCTTTTCGGATCGGTAATGTAGTTACGCAATATACCACGAACCACGAAACCTTCTCGTAGTTGGAAGCTTAGGACGGGGTCGCTTATGTCTCCATTGATGACCTTCTGGACGTAATCATCCGGAGACATGTCCTTGCCATTTTCGTCGAATCCACTCAAGCGGCCTCCGGCTAGGATGCGTCGGAGGTTAAGTCGCTTGCAGAGGGCCCTCCTTGCCTCGTAGAGGGCTGCTCCGATGCCGCAGCCCTGGCAATCCGGATCAACGTAAACATCAGCCCCATAGAGCGTGTCTCCCTGCGGGTTGTGGTTGTGGAAGTAGCCGCCGTCAGTAATCCCCGCATAAGTGTGGGCGCGGTAGGGGTCGGCGCCAAACTGTACAATCAGCGAAGCGGCAGCCCCAACAATGACGCCTTCCCTATGCGCGACGAGTTGGCCCTCGGGAAAGAGACGCAGGTGGTTGAGCAGTTGGCGCTCGCTCCACACCACATTTTCTTCAGCCATGAGTGGGAAAGCTTTTTTGTTGAGCGCGATGAGCGTTTCAATGTCTTCCGCATCCATTGGGCGAATCTCTACGGCTGCATTGTCAGAATTTGTCTTTGAACTCATACGCGAGGGTTAAGGTTTAGTTTGGACAAGGTCAAGCAACGCGGAAAGAGATGGAGGCTTGAGGTTTGAGATGAGGTGTCGTAAGGTTCTTGTATGTCTGATAGTCGTTTAGGGGCGGAAGTGAAGATCGACTTCTCCCGAATAAAAAGAGATATCGCTGAACTTTCAAAGATTGGTCGAAGGAGCGAAGTCGATCCAGGCCTCTACCGTATGGCTTTCACCGATGCCGACATGGAGGGCAAGCGCTGGCTGCTCAACCGCATAGAGGAGGCGGATCTTCTGCCGGTATCTGATGGGGCGGGGAATATCTTTGGAAAAATCATCCCTGAAGGACCTGCCGCGAAAAAGCCCTCGGTTTTGGTCGGTTCGCACATCGATACGGTGCCCTGTGCCGGTACCTTGGATGGCTCGCTGGGGGTGGTGATCGGCTTGGAGTGCTTGCGGGCGATCAGGGCGAGTGGTGTACCGCTTGCCCGGCCCCTCGAATTAGTGGCTTTCTCAGATGAGGAGGGCAGGTTTGGCGCGATGTTCGGTTCGGAGGCATTTTGCGGGTTCATCTCTCCCTCCCGATTGCGCGAGCGGGACTTGGAGGGCATTTCACTTTCGGAAGCTATGCTTAGTCAGGGCTTGGACCCTTCAGCTGCGCTCGATGCCGCGCGTCCGCGGGGTACGGTCGACAGCTATCTTGAGCTACACATCGAGCAGGGACCCGTTCTGGATAGTGCTGGTGAGCAGGTGGGAATCGTCGAAAACATAACCGGGCTTTTCAAGTGGCAGGTTCGCTTGGTGGGAGATGCCAATCATGCGGGGACTACCCCGATGGAAATGCGCAACGATGCGTTTATCGGCTTAGCAGACTTTGCTCATGAAATCTCCCGAATTCTGGAAGAAAATGGAGGCGAGCACAGCAGGGCAACCATTGGAACCGCTCAAATCCTTCCCGGATCGGCAAATACCGTTCCGGGGATGGTCGAGTTCTCGCTGGATGTGCGGGATACTTCGGAGGCTATTTTGGAAGAGTTGAAAAATGCCTTCCGCAAAGCGCTCTCTGCAATTGCCCGTCGACGAAAGCTAAAATTTGAGTTCGACGAGCTTAGTTCCATAAAACCGATTGATGCGGACGCCCGCCTTGTGGAAAACCTGGAAGACTGTGCAAAAAACCTCGGCTTACGCTACCGGCGAATGCCCAGCGGCGCGGCGCACGACGCGCAGATGCTTGCCCGGATTGCGCCGATGGGGATGATTTTTACCCCGAGCCGAGGAGGTCGCAGCCATTCTCCGGAGGAATGGACCTCCTGGGAGGATATGGAAGCGGGCGCTCGCCTCTGTCTCGAAGTACTCCTGAAGCGGGTACAAGATCCTAAAGACTTAATTTAACGTACCATGACGAATCCATTTAAACATATTAAGAGCGAAGATGTGCGGGACCCCTTACGGGATTTTTATCAGGAATCGTTCATCGAAAATCCTGAGCACTACGAGTATTTGCTGAAAGGGACGACCGCCTTACTCTCGATTGACTTACAGTATCTGGACGCGGCGGAAGGATACGGTGTTTTTAAAGAAGCGCACACCGCGGGCGTGCCAGAGGCCTACCAACGCTACTACTTCCGCACTTTGAAGCAGCGGGTGCTTCCAAATGTAACGCGCTTGCAAGAGGCTTTCCGAAAGCATCGTCTGGAGGTTTTGCACACCCGCATTCAGGCGTTGACGCGCGACGGGCGGGACCGTTCCAAGGGGCATAAGCGTCTTCACCTGCTGGCAACCCCCGGCTCCAAAGAAGCCGAGTTTCTTCCCGAAGTGGCCCCTCGGGGGGATGAAATCGTGATCAATAAAACGGCCAGTGGTGTGTTTTCTTCAACGAACATGCACTATGTTCTCAACAACATGGGCATTCAGGCGCTTTACATCGTAGGCGTATACACCAATGAGTGTGTGGAAACGACGGTGCGCGCTGCCTGTGATCTTGGATATCTGGTGACTTTGGTCGAAGATGCGTGCACCACGGTGACCCGCGACCTTCACGAGGCGTCCCTCGCCACGCTAAGAGACCGTTACGCCCGGGTCGTGACGACAGACGAGGTCATTGCTGAGTTGGATCGCTTTGTTGGGATCGATGGGTCTTCTTCCCGCCTGCGTATTGCGGCGGATGCCAAAGCACCCTAAAGCGCAAGGCGCCCATGGACAAAGTACAAAGGCATTGGTAGGTAGCAGGGGGCAGCCGCAGGAGTTAAACATTTGGTGCTTCTGCAATCCCCGTGGGATCTGTTGAAGCATATGCTGTTCTGTTTGACGCAGACCTGTTACCCGACGACGCAGCCGTTTTTGACC
>PWZW01000233.1 GCA_003567255.1 Puniceicoccaceae bacterium
GGTGTACCCAATTACCGAGACGCGGGTCAACGAGGTATTAACCCAAGCAAAAGAAAGCCAAAAAGGCCTCGTGTACACCCTTTTCAAACAGTTAAGTCAGGTACTGCAGGTCGCTCAAGATGTCCGTCTACTTCTGGATAAAAAGAAGACCCGGCAGGCGATAGTTTACCCTGGGATGCGCAGACAATTAGAAGCGCTCACTGGTGTGGACTTCTTTGAGGTTTTTGAGGTTTCTGAGATCAGCAACCTGCAGCGCTACCTACGTGCGATGATCGTCCGTGCTGAGCGGGCGAAACAGAACCTTGCCCGGGACATGGAGCGGGCAAAGCTAATTGCACCTTGGGAAGCTATCCTCCCGAAACTCAAGGCACAATGCGAGACCCGGCACCAAAGGGCGCACTTCAAGAGGCTGTACCTTGCCACTGAGGAGTATCGCGTATCTGTCTTTGCCCAGGAGCTAGGCACGGCACAGAAAATATCTCCCAAACGCCTAGAAACAGAAAAAACAGCCGTTGAATCAGCGATTCGGGAAACGTTTAAACCCGATCACTGAAGAGTATCCAACCAAGTCGTCACCACGGGAAGCAAGTCTGCAGCGAAGCGCTCATCTGAATCAAAGCGTGGCAGATCCGCAAGCAGCAACCAATCCTCGGAGTGTTCGAGGGAATGCCCGGGCTCGAGTGTTTTCAACTGACCGAGCGTTTCGAGTTCGATCATAAAGTCGTTTGAAAAAATTTCCACTGGACAGCCACGGTCAGGATAATCCGCACCTTTGGTGACCACGCTGTGCTTGAGGAACGTTCCCGCCTCTTGCCAGTAGGCGGTCCACCCTGGATAATCGGTGAGGCCAATCTTTTGTGGAGGCCCGCGGTGAAGCGTATCGACTCCTATGAAAGCGCTCTGCATTTGCCACAATGGGAGCGAAAAATCGGTGTACGCCCACGGGACCACGCTATACCGGGGCTGGAGGGCAGACTCATGTGATTCCTTGGGAGGAAGTGGCAGGGCGGCATATCCGCCAGCTTCCATTACGGTAAGGCTCCAAGGGGCGGCATAGACAGGCTTGGTGCAACGGTTGACGATCTGATGATTTATCCGAAACCCGGAGTCACCTTGAGCAACGAGCTCGATGTTTTTTTGCAATCCGGTACGCACATCGACGTTTCCCTCCAGAATGAGTTTGTTTCCTTTCTCGGTAAGGCTGTACCGGATTGCGCGGTTATCCAACTCGTAAGTTTCCGGCTGAACCTCTGGAGCAGCCCACAGCCGATGCCCTCCGCGCAAGCACCAATGCGCCTCTTCCCGGCCGCCCAACTCTGCAGCGACATTATGAAATAAATTCCTCTGCCCATTCAATCGGCAAGACAAAATGCGTGGGCCAATCTCCAAAGGGCAGATCAACTCGACCTTTTGGTTTTCAATTTTGAGAGACTTCCATCCCTCGTAGTCACATTCTGATACTTTTAACATTTCTTAAATATACTGAGAAAATGGATGGATGGGGGGCGATCAGCCACGCTTGGATTTACCCCCTTGCCTAGCCTTGGCCCTTTGGTTTCCGGAGAGGATCGGTTTTTTAGCTGCTTTTGTTTTTGCCTTTGCGGCCCGGGAAGGCGCGTCTGCACGTTTGCGCTCAAGATCTTTTCGGCGGGTCATTTCCTTGGTCCACTTTGGGGCAGGTTCACTGTCGACCTGAGGATCTGCGTACCTACGTTCTTTACCCACGAGCTCGAACCGTACTGGACAGCCGCGAAGTCGAAATTCCTGATTAATCGTGCGCTCAAGATAGCGGCGATAAGTCGCATCCAAGCGGGTGACACGATTACAGAACATTTTCAGACGGAAAGGCCGAGCTCCAACCTGGACGGAATAAAATAGTTTAAAGCGTTTGGTTTCGACGACTCTGGGTGCCCGCTCCTCAAAGCAGCGTTCAAGGCAACGGTTCAGCGGGCCGGTTGGCAGCTTCATGTCGAGGGTGGACTCCACCTCGACCGCCGCGGAGAGCATACTTTCCAACTGGTAGCCGGTTTGAGCAGAAACAAATAAGACCGGTGGGTCGGGGAGGAAAAATAACTCTTTGCGCAGCGAAGCCTCATAATCTTTGAGAAAAGCTTTTAGGCTATCGTAACCGGCAGGCCTTTCCTCCTCAAACCGAGCCTTCACCAAGTCCCACTTATTTACGACAATGACCAAAGCTTTGCCTTGGTCGATGATATCACCCGCGAGCGACTGGTCTTGCCGCGTAACGCCATCCATCGCATCGACGACAAGAAAGACAACATCTGACTTTCTCACGGCATCTTGCGTACGCACAGAGGAGAAAAACTCGACGGAGGAATCAACCTTTCCCTTCACGCGCAGCCCGGCGGTATCTATGAGACGGAAATGCCAGTCATGGCCATCGGTACGCGGGAAGTCTAAATCCATCTCAACAGAGTCCCGGGTAGTTCCGGGAACATTACTGACGATCAAACGTGAGGATTTAAGGAGGGCGTTACCGATAGAGGATTTGCCCACATTGGGTCGGCCGACCAAAGAAAAACGGATTCGCGGCACTGCCGCTTCGGACGATTCCTGAATTTGTGGAGGCCCAAAGACCTCCTCAACCAAATCGAAAATCGCGCCGGTACCGCGCCCATGCTCGGCAGACACGCATATCGGATCACCGAGCCCGAGGCTTGCGAAATCTGCCGCAACGGCCTCCTCTCCCGGGTTATCCACTTTATTAACGATCACCCGGACCGTTTTTCCAAAGCGGCGGAGCCGTTCCGCCACGATTTCATCCAACGCGGTGCAGCCCTCCTTAGCGTCGACAACGAGAAGGATGAGGCTACTTGTCGCGAGCGCGTAATCAACCTGATCTTCAGCAGCTTCGGAAATAGCCTTGGGAGTCATTTTTAACTCCATTCCGATACCACCCGTATCCAGAAGGATAAAATCATCATCGACCTCGGTCGCGATCAGATCCCGCGTGACTCCGGGCTGATCGTGAACGATAGATAAGCGGCGGCCTGCCAGGCAATTAAACAAGCGGCTTTTCCCCACATTTGGACGCCCGACGAGGGCAACGGTTCGTTTTGGATCGATCATGCCAATGAGGGAGCTGAAAAATATGAAGAATGACCAGCTATAAGTGCGGCCCATTCAGAATGAGTGGCGGATTAGGCGCTTGCCGTCTCTGAAGCATGGAGGCGGTCGGCGAGGCGTCCGATACGATCACCCGCCTTAATGAGGTTATCATAGCTCATCGAAAAACTCGCACGCACAAACCCCTCGCCACTCGGGCCAAAGGCGGTACCGGGAACAATCGCAACCTCTTCCTCTTTGAGTAGCCGGTGGCAAAATTCGAGCGACTTCAGTCCGGTTGATTTAATCGAGGGAAAGGTATAGAACGATCCTCGAGGCGAGTAACAATGCAGCCCCGCCTCGTTAAAGCGGCGCACCAGGTAGTCCCTACGCCGCAAGTATTGCTCTTTCATCTTTGCCACAGCTGGACGACCGTTTCGCAGGGCCTCGACAGCAGCTTCCTGGCTAAGGATCGGTGCACACATCATGCTATACTGGTGAACCTTCATCATCGCCTCGATGATTTCTTTGGGGCCGCATGCATAACCGATGCGAAAGCCAGTCATCGCGAACGCCTTGGAAAATCCGTGGACGAAAAGCGTGCGGTCGCGCATACCCGGAAGCGTGCCGATGCTCACATGCTCGCCCTCAAAAGTAAGTTCAGCGTAGATTTCATCGCTGATAACGATGAGATCCTTTTCCACGGCAAAGCGAGCGATCCGTTCGAGGACCTCACGGGAAGCGACTCCACCCGTTGGATTGGTGGGGAAATTGAGCAGGAGGACTTTGCACCCGGGCTCCCAAGCCGCCGCTAACTTATCAGGATCAATCGCAAACTGATCCTCTGCGTAGGTGGGTACGCCCACGGGAATGCCATGAGCAAGGAGAATGCTCGGGCTGTACGAAACATAGCAGGGCTCATGATAAAGGACTTTATCCCCCGGGTTTAGCAGGGCACGCATGGCAATGTCGAGTGCCTCAGAGACCCCCACCGCCACCAGGACTTCATCCTCAGGGCGATAAGTGAGCCCGAAATCCGATTCGACGTACTTGGAAATCTCACGCCTTAGCCGGATAAGCCCACTATTGTCGGTGTAACTCGTCTTACCCCGCTCAAGCGCGTAAATCGCGGCTTCACGGATGTGCCAAGGAGTGACAAAGTCAGGCTCCCCGATGCCGAGAGACACGGCTTGAGGCATCTGGGAAACGATTGCGAAAAAGTCACGGATTCCGGAGCGCGGAAGATCGACGACGTGATCTGCGATAAAACGTTTTGGACCGGCGCTCATCAGGGACTTACTGAAGGTTTATCATTTACGTCGAGAGAGTTAACCAGGAGATAGTTTTGCTCTTTATATGCACGCAAAAGGAAATGAGTGGTGGTGGAAAGGACACCCTCAATAGTTGCGAGCCTTTCGGAAACGAAGGATGCAACTTGTCGGAGCGTACTGCCACTGCAAACCAAGAGCAAATCATACCCACCGGACATGAGGTAGCAGCTTTCGACCTCGTCAAAACGGCTGATACGGAGAGCCAGCTTATCGAAACCACCCTCGCGCTCGGGGCTGATTTTAACCTCAATCACAGCGCGGACGACATTATCCTGAGAGGCTTCGGGATTGAGCACCGGACGCCAGCCCAGGAGAATGTTCTCGGACTCGAGACGCTTGAGCTCAGCCTCCACTTCGGCAGTCGAAAGGTTCAACAATTCCGCCATTTGATCGGTGGAGAGGCGCTCTCCCTCGGAAAGCAATTTAAGGACATCATTCATAAAACTTAAACAATGGCTGATTTTCGAAGGCTCTGCACGCAAATTTTCTATTCAACGAGTGCATCTTAATGCCAGCGCACGGTCGCCGCAAGGAAGGCTTGAAGCCATATTTTGCGAAAAACCAAAATCACGCCCGCCTGAAGGGAGTTCAGGCGGGCGTGACGCAAATAAGTCAACTTGGTTTAGTGCTCGACGCCTCCTTTGCCATGCACGTGGCCATGGCTGAGTTCCTCCTCATCCGCATCACGCACATCGGTAACTTTAACCGAAAAATTCAGATGCTTGCCGGCGAGGGGATGGTTACCGTCCACCGTCACCTGATCTCCCTCCACCTTCACCACGCGAACAGAGATGGGGCCCTGATTGGTATTTGCCTGAAACTGCATACCGACCTGAAGATCTTCGACTCCTTGGAATCGATCCTTGGGAACGACTTGTTCCAGCTCGGCATTCAGTGGGCCGTAGCCTTCCTCGGGAGCAATACGCGCATCCACGGTATCACCAGCCTTCTTGCCCGCCAGGGCGGACTCGAGCCCGCTGATGATATTTTTGTGACCGTGCAAATAAACCAAAGGCTGGTCTGGTTTTGATTGGTCGATGACCGTGCCTTCATCATCTTTCAGATTGTAGTCAATTGAAACGACTTTTCCTTCTGCGATTTCCATATACTTGGGTGTTTGATTTCTAATTTTTGCGAAGGTTACTTTGTTATCCATGAACGGCGGGGGCGTCAAAGGTTGATTAAAGTTCTTCCTTAAAATGGCCTTCGCCCGACGCCCGAAAGCACCCTCGCTCAGTAGGGGATCGGAGTGGTCACCAGCTTTTCATAAGCCTGTACATAGCGCGCTTGAGTCCCCTCGATCACCTCAGCTGGGAGCATGGGAGGGGGTGGCTGCTTATTCCAGTTCAGGCCACTGAGATAATCCCGAACAAACTGCTTATCAAAAGAAGCTTGAGCGCGCCCCGGGGCGTATTCAGCGCGGGGCCAATAACGGGACGAATCGGGCGTCAAAATTTCGTCGATGAGGACCAGGCGTCCGGAAGCATCGAGGCCAAATTCAAACTTGGTATCGGCGAGGATGAGGTCTGCATTCAGGGCACGCTCTGCACCCATCTTGTAGAGCTGAAGACTTATCCGTCGAACCTGATCGAAGCATTCGGCACCGATCAATTCGGCGGCATCGGCGGCGTTGATTGGCTCATCGTGCCCCTCATGTGCCTTGGTCGTGGGCGTAAAGACGGGGTTGGGCAGGACATCGGACTCACGCAGATTTTCGGGTAAGCCGTGCTCAAAAAGCTTCCCTGTTTTTTGGTAACTTTCCCAACCGGAGCCGGAAAGGTACCCTCTGACCACGGCTTCGATGGGTAATGGCTTCAGCTTACGCACCAGCATACTGCGGGAGCGCAATTCAGGAAATTCACGGCATAACTCGGCCAAACGAGTGGCGTGTTCAGTAACCAAGTGATGGTCGATCACGGGCGCGGCAGCGGCAAACCAGTAAAGGCTAATCTGCGTCAGAATGATTCCCTTCCCGGGAATACCCTGATTCATGACAACATCAAAAGCGGAGAGCCGGTCTGTAGCGACCATAAGAAAAGCGTCACCCACATCGAAAATCTCTCTAACCTTACCAGAAGCAACCCGCTCGAAAGGGAGGTTATTCACGGTCAGGAGGGGTTCGCCGGGCATAGGAAAGGGAAACTTGCGGTAAGTCATTAAGAAGAGATTGATTCGCACAGAGAGGGGCTGCAATAGGTTTTTGAAGCGATCCGCCGGTGGTGTTTGATTCCCCGGGAGGGTGTAGCCACCGTTTCCTTGACCCCGTTCCTAAAAACAGGAAGGATGGAAGTTCACTAATCTTAAAACCCCGATTTTAACTATGGCTCAGCAAGGCTCCGCCGGAAACGTAATTGCAGCGATCTGCTCTTTTTTCATCCCAGGGCTCGGTCAGCTCTTCCAAGGACGGCTGCTCCGGGCGATTATCTTTTTTGTACTCGCCATCGCCTTTTGGTCAGGCTCGGTCGTGATTCCTTTTCTGGGGTTGATCATTCACGTATGGGCCATCGTGGATGCTGCGGTGTACCGTTCCCGCTAAGCGCCGGGAAAAATAAAAAAGCCGCCAGAAAGAGCTGGCGGCTTTTTGATAAAATAGAAAAGAACCTAGCGCTTGCGGCGGAACTTGGTATTGAACTTCTCGACCCGACCAGCGGTGTCGACAAAGCGTTTTTCGCCGGTGTATGCCGGGTGAGAGTCGGCAGTGATATCGCAAATGACGACTTGGTACTCCTTGCCGTCGATGGTTTCCGTCTTACCCGAACGCATTGTCGAGCGAGTGAGGAACTTGCGACCGGAAGAAACATCGACAAAGGCGACGTCATTAAGCTTCGGATGAATTTCAGCTTTCACAAAAAAATCTTTCTGATTAAACGCAGCTTACCCTTGGCGGGCTTTGAAGCGAGGGTTTGACTTGCAGATGACATAAACCCGTCCACGGCGGCGGACCACTTGGCAGTCCGGGTGGCGGGTTTTCAATGTTTTAAGAGACGATACAACTTTCATAACGGTATACGCAGTGAAGAAAACGGTAGAGAGCACCGAATTGTGCAAACGGTGTCAATGGAAAATAACTAAATTCCTGAAAAACGATTTACCGCCGGGAGATTTCCAAGCTCAGGCTCTGGCGAACATTGGCGGGGAGCGGGAGTACGGCGCGTGCTTCCAAAGCATCAGCCGCGCGCTCACTCAGGAGCACTCGGACGACGGGAGCGACCCGTTCAGCCACACGATCCTGAAAGACGATCAGGTAAGGCATCCTCAGGGGATAATCCTCAAAATAGGTATTTTCCGAGTTTGGACTAAACGCTGGCTCGCCGGATGCTTTTGAGACGGCAATGACCTTGAGCTGATTGTTACTCGGCAGGCGGTTTGAAATGCCAATAGCGGCAGTATCCGAGGCGATGGAGGCCTCAAATTCGCGAAGGGGCCGGATGAGCACCGATGAGCGTAGCGTTTGCGAAGCCAAGGCGGTGTGTAAGAAAATCTGAAGACTCATGGACTGAGCTTCCTCAACTGCCCCGAGACTGAAAGAGCGACTACCCAAATCTGCCACCCCCACGCTCCGCCACTGCGTCAAATTAAGCTCTTCCCTTGCACCGAAGATCCCGGCCAGCTGGCGAACGCTCAGATCATTCAAGGGATTCCCCCGATTCGCGACGACAACCGCAACCTCGTGGCCAAGTGGGATCTGCCGTAGCGTATCCTCCAGCGCACGGGCGGTAAGCGGACGGGCAATCACGGCCAAGTCAATTTCCTGGGCACGGAGCATATCCAGGGCGGGCAGACTGCCAATCCCTGTGATTTCGAGATTCATTGCTTCCGCATCTGCATGCGCCTCCATAACGGGACGCAAGGAGTCCACCAGCAAATCGGAGACCGCTACGCGCACGTCAACCGAGGCGGCAAGGGACCCCAGGCCAAAGAGCAAAAAAATGAGGCTTAGGGATGATTTTTTCAAAAGAAGCAAAGATGGGGCAGGCATATTCATGAAGAACAAGAAACCGATGGAGGTGATAAAGCCCATTTGAAGCGTCTGAGTCAATCCTTTGCCGACGTCCCAACGAGCTTAAACTCTTGTAGGCGCTTGCCGCCCGGGCTGAACCTAAGCAGTCCCCGCACTCACAGCTCTGGCTTTAAGCTGGGGAAAAGGATGGTATCGCGAATGTTATCGGCTCCGGTGAGCAGAATGACCAGTCGATCAATCCCCAAGCCCATGCCACCCGCCGGAGGCATACCATGCTCCAGTGCGAGGAGGAAGTCCTGATCAAGGTTTTGTTGCTCCTCCCCGACCTGAGCTTCGAACATTTGTCGCTGTACGAGAGGATCGTTCTGCTCGGAGTAGGCGGGTGCGATCTCCTGACCATTTATGCACAACTCAAAGACATCAATCGTGCTATCATCGCCTTCCGTAATCTTGGCCAATGGGCAGAGCTCCTTGGGAATATGAGTGACAAACGTCGGCTGAATCAAGTGAGGCTCAATCCGCTTTTCAAAGACGTCGTTGGTAATCTCAAAGTCTTCCAATTCTGGATTCACCTCAATTCCCATAGCTTGGGCGCCGGAAAGCTTTTCCTCCCGGCTGCGCGAGAACCAGCCAGAATCATTCGTGGCCTCCACAATCAGATCTTTGTAGCGAGCCGTCTTCCACGTGCCGCCCAAGTGGATGATCTGGCCATCCGGCCGCTCGATATCGAGGGAGCCAATGACCTTTTCAGCGAGGTGTTGAATCAAAGACTGGGTAAGCTCCATCATGCCGCTAAAATCGGAGTAAGCCTGGTAGAGCTCGAGCATGGTGAACTCTGGGTTATGACGGCGGGACAAGCCTTCGTTCCGGAACACGCGCCCGAGTTCAAAGACCCGATCCTGACCAGCAACCAGCAAACGCTTCAAATATAATTCGAGAGCAATACGCAGATAAAAATCACAATCCAGGGCATTGGACTTCGTGATAAAAGGGCGTGCTGCCGCACCACCGGCGACGGACTGCAAGACGGGCGTTTCCACCTCATCGAAACCGCGCTTCCAAAGGAACTGGCGGATCTCTCGCAGAATCGCCGTACGTTGCTGGAATCGTTTCCGGGAATCGGCATTCATGATGAGGTCAAGATAACGCTGCCGATAGATCTTATCGCTATCCGTCAACCCATGCCACTTCTCAGGCAACGGCCGCAGAGACTTTGAAACGAGGGTGACCGACCTTGCCCGAACGGTGACCTCTCCGGTCTTCGTCTTAAACAAACGACCGGTGACACCGACGATATCTCCTACATCAAGCTTTTTGAAAAACGTATTATACTCACCCTCCGGGAGCTCATCGCGGGTGACGTAACACTGAATCAGTCCATCACGATCAAGCAACTTGCAAAAGCTGGCTTTCCCCATGACACGGAAGACAGTGATACGCCCGGCCACGGAGACCTCTGGCTGATCGGTATCCTCCGCGTTTTCGACATACAGAGCCAAAGCTTCCGAAGACGTTTGCTTCTGTTCGACATTGGCTCTGAAAGGATCGCGGCCGACCTCGCGCAGGTGGTCGAGCTTTGCCTTCCGAACAGCAAAAAGGTCGTGGGAATTATCCTCGGTGTGCTTTGACTTATCCATATTTAGTAGCCCGCAAGGGAAACCGACCGAACCAGCCAAGGCAAATCTGAAATCA
>PWZW01000116.1 GCA_003567255.1 Puniceicoccaceae bacterium
AGGATCCGCAGGCGGGATATATTGACAGAGAGCGGGGGCGGGAGGTCGAGGCGCTGAGGGGCGCCCTACCCCAAAGCTTTAGCTTCCTGCAAAGGATGCGCTGCCTCTCCCAGGGCGCAGCTTTTGGGTCGGTCGCCTTTGTCGAGGCGCTCGCCAGGCCCTGGCAACTGGCGACCGGCAGGAAGCGAATGCCCAAACCTCAACTGGTCCACGAAGCGCACTCCGAAGACGGGCGCTTCGCGACTCTGCGCAGGCTCTGGGGATGAGTGGATGTTTTTGTCGGGAAGCTTGGTTCAAAGTTGCCTCGGTTTACATGCGGTGTTGACTCCAAAATTTAGCGGGCGTTTCCTAGCGTTATAGTTGTTTTAAACAACCTTTTTTAAATTTTGCCCGTAATCCCTCTCATTCCCACATCTAATAGATCAGCCCAAAATAAGGTATCGTTTGAAACGTCGCCTTTATAGTCCCAACATAAGTATTGCTTAAGGTCACCATGGCATCACCAAAATCATTTCTCACATCGACCATAGGTCGAAAGATAATCATGGCCCTCACGGGTCTTGTGCTCGTCCTTTTTGTGCTTGGGCACATGGGCGGCAACCTGCTTATTTTTGCGGGTCAAGACGCGATCAACGCCTATGCTTATCAATTGCACAGCCTTCCTGCTCCGGTTTTGTGGGGCATCCGCGCCTTTTTGCTTGTATGCGTGGGTCTCCACATATGGATGGCGGTCCTTTTAACTTTGGCTAGTCGAAAGGCTCGGCCCGAGGACTACCGCCAAAAAGCTACGGTTCAAGCGACCTATGCATCCCGCACCATGCGGATGAGCGGGGTAATTCTGCTTTCCTTCATCATTTTCCACATTGCTCACTACACGGCACGCATCATCCCCGGGAAAGAATACAACACGCAACTGACTGAAGTGCCTCTCGTTCAGGGAGGGGAAACCATGTTAAAACAAAGCGGTGACCCGATAATGACTTTTGACGTCTACACCATGATGGTAGCGGGGTTCCAAGTCTGGTGGGTATCTCTTTTTTACATTATTGCGGTAGGTCTCTTGTGCCTTCACCTCACGCATGGGGTAACTAGTATGTTTCAAACCATCGGTTTAAGGAACAAGCGCTGGGAAAACCGGCTCAACCGGCTTGCACTCGCCTACGGTTGGATCATTTTTTTAGGCTTTGCAGCTATCCCCACCGCTGTACTTATCGGCATACTGGATGCTCCCGCATTGACAGCATCAGTGGCGGCTGAAATCCCCACCCAAATTGCAACTCTGGAGAAATAAGCTTCAACTAAATTTGTTATGAAACTGGACGCCAAAATTCCCGAAGGACCGCTTTCTGAAAAGTGGGCTAACCACAAATTCAAGATCAAACTGGTCAACCCATCGAATCGTCGGAAATACAAAGTTATCGTCGTGGGCTCCGGCCTTGCCGGAGGCGCTGCTGCGGCGAGTTTGGCTGAAATGGGCTACAATGTGTCTTGCTTTTGCTACCAAGACAGTCCCAGACGTGCACATAGTATTGCGGCACAAGGGGGCATCAATGCCGCAAAGAATTATCAAAACGATGGCGACAGTGTTCACAGACTTTTCTATGATACGGTCAAAGGAGGCGATTACCGCGCTAGAGAAGCGAATGTATACAGGCTTGCAGAGGTTAGCACAAGCATCATAGACCAATGCGTGGCGCAGGGCGTACCCTTTGCCCGCGAGTACGGCGGCCTGCTCGCAAACCGTTCGTTTGGCGGCGCGCAAGTATCACGCACCTTTTATGCAAGAGGACAAACGGGACAACAACTCCTGTTGGGAGCATATTCGGCACTGAGTCGTCAAATCGGCCTCGGACAAGTCAAGATGTACAATCGGCACGAAATGCTTGATGTGGTCAAGGTGGACGGACACGCGAAGGGTATCATTGTTCGTAACCTTATGACCGGCACGATCGAGCGTCATGCGGCGGATTGCGTCATTCTGGCAACGGGTGGCTATGGAAACGTTTTTTTCCTCTCGACCAATGCACAGGGATGTAACGTCACCGCGGCGCAGCGAGCTTACAAACGAGGGGCACTTTTCGCGAACCCCTGCTTTACCCAAATCCACCCCACTTGCATACCGGTGCATGGCGACCAGCAATCGAAGCTCACCTTGATGTCCGAATCGTTGCGGAACGACGGTCGTATCTGGGTTCCCAAGGACGCTGAAACTGCAAAGAAAATCCGCGAAGGAAATTTGGAGCCCAACTCTGTTCCGGAAGAAGGACGCGATTATTTCCTGGAGCGGAAGTATCCAAGCTTTGGAAACCTCGCTCCGCGGGACATTTCTTCCCGTGCCGCCAAGGAAGCTTGCGATGCAGGTTTGGGTGTGGCGAAAACTGGATTGGGGGTTTTCCTCGATTTCCGCGACTCCATCATACGTGAGGGCAAGCAGACAATCAAAGAGCGCTACGGAAATCTTTTCGACATGTATCAGTGCATCAGCGGAGATAATCCCTATGAAACACCGATGATGATCTTCCCTGCGGTTCACTACACGATGGGCGGGCTTTGGGTTGACTATAATTTGGAGACTACCGTTCCCGGCTTATTCGCTGCGGGTGAGGCAAACTTCTCGGATCATGGAGCTAACCGCCTTGGAGCCTCAGCATTAATGCAAGGACTCGCCGACGGCTACTTCGTCCTTCCCTACACAGTCGGTAACTACCTTGGAGAGCAAGGTATTGCCGCTGCTGGAAAAGTGACAACCGATGCGCCTGAATTTGAAGCAGTGGAGAAGGATGTCCGCGGTCGCATTGATCGCTTATTATCGATCAAAGGAACAGAATCACCACGCTCCTTTCACAAGCGCCTTGGTCAAATCATCTGGGATGAATGTGGCATGGCCCGTTCAAAGGAGGGCTTGGAAAAAGCGATCGAACAAGTGAAAGCGTTGCGAGAGGAATTCTGGCAAAATGTGCGTGTTCCTGGAGAAGCAGACGAATTAAACCCCGAGCTTGAGAGGGCTGGGCGCGTCGCCGACTTCATGGAGTTTGGAGAGCTGATGTGTCGGGATGCGCTCATGCGGGATGAATCCTGCGGGGGCCACTTCCGCGTGGAGCATCAAACTGATGAAGGTGAAGCAGTGCGTGACGACGAAAACTTCGCCTTTGTGGGGGCTTGGCAATACGTAGGGGAGTCCGAAGCCCCCACCCTGCATAAAGAGCCCTTAATTTTTGAAGCGGCAAAACCATCCGTCCGCTCTTACAAGTAAACACCAAAGCTTTAAGATTATGAAACTGACACTGAAAGTCTGGAGACAAAAGAACGCTCAAACTAAGGGCCGTCTGGAAACGTATGTTTTAGACAGCGTTTCGAAAGATTCTTCTTTTTTGGAAATGCTCGACATCCTAAACGAGCAGCTGATCGCAGATGGCGAAGTACCCATCGCATTCGACCACGATTGTCGGGAAGGAATATGTGGGGCTTGTTCACTCACAATCAACGGAATTCCCCACGGCCCGGATCGCGCGACGACTGCATGTCAGCTTCACATGCGTAGGTTCAAGGACGGCGAAACCATTACTATTGAACCTTGGAGAGCAAAGCCCTTTCCCGTTATCAAAGATTTGGTGACGGACCGTTCGGCCTTTGATGACATCATGCAAGCAGGGGGGTTCATTACCGCTCGGACTGGCAGTGCGATTGATGCAAACGAAATAGCTATTCCGAAAGACGACTCAGACTATGCCATGGACGCGGCGGCATGTATTGGCTGCGGCGCATGCGTTGCTGCATGTAAAAACGCATCAGCCATGCTTTTCACATCTGCGAAAGTTGCACACCTCAACTCGCTTCCTCAGGGAAAACCGGAGAAAGACCGTCGTGTTTTGGCCATGGTTGGGGCAATGGATGAGGCGGGTTTTGGCAGCTGCACGAACTACGGCGAATGCTCGGCTGTTTGCCCGAAGGAAATTTCTCTGGACATGATCGCGCAGATGAATCGCGATTACCTCACTGCCAAGGTGAAAACGTTCTTCTCCCAAAAAAGCGCATAAGCCGATTCACTGAGCAAACAGGGCAGGCGTGCATCAAGCACCCTGCCCTGTTTTGTTCGGGAAAAGCTGTATAGAGGCTGAGCTTATGAGTTGCTGCAAAACATAGAAAGCTCATATTGTGAGAGATAACATCTCTTTAAAATGCCAACAAAAGTTCTAAATCGCCCCGAGCATCGACCGATTATCCAGTACTCGATTCATGCCGACAACAAGGTCGGACGGTTGAACGAAATCGTCGGGCTCCTCAGTGCGCGTGAAGTGCATATCATGGCATTGTCCATTCTCGACACGACAGATAGCTCAATCATTCGGATTATCGTCGATTACCCTGAGGAAGCTCATGCAATGCTAGTGGAACACGGGTTTTCATTTGCAAGGAGCGAGCTGATTGCGGTGGAGCTGACAACCGAAGCGCAAATAAAGGACGTCACCTGCGCACTGGTTCAAGCGGAAATCAACATCCACTATATCTACCCCTTTATCGTGCGTCCAAACGGAAAATCGGCCCTTGCCATCCGCCTGGAGGACAATGACTTAGCTGAAGAAACTCTGCGGCGCCATCAAGTCAAAGTGCTAACTCAAAACGACATTGCCCGTTGAGGCACAAATTGCCTAAAAAAGCTTAAGTGAGCGGCGCCGCAAAAGAAGGCGCACCGAAAATGGGAGTAGAGCAAGCGGCCCGATGAACCAACAAATAAGTAATTCCACGGGCACCGATATTTTGACCGCTCTCGCCTTTTGGAAGAGAACAGTCCCTAAGAATAAATTGAGGATCTGGAGCTTACAAAAAAGAGCGAGAAAAGCAATTGGATGTCGGGCAAAGGCACGCGCACTCTGGTAATCCGCCTGAGTGGGTACAGCAGGCAGGAGCGCCTCAGCCTGAGCCTGCCAGAAGATATAAAAAAGTACTGGAAGAAAAAAGAGTGGTGCCAAGAACGGGGAGGCGACTACGTGAACCAAGCGATTTCGAGGTAAGGCGATCATCGCGATCCAAACCGGAGCGGTCATGAACAAAAGATAAAAGAATGAACTATCGAGCTGGCGGGCCCCAAAATAATCAATCATCCAGACTGGCATAACGCAGGTGAGGTTGAGCAAAACACAAGGGAAAACGAGTCAAATATATTGCTTCGCGGTGAGGAATAGCTCGTCGGGTGACTTTAATACACAACGCAAGCTTTTAAGGTGCTGCCTCATTCTGGTCTTTTTGAGAAAGCTCTTTCATGCTCGCCCTCAGGTACTCAAGTCTTTGGGCGATGCTTTTTTCCGCACCGCTCGAGCCGGGTTCAAAAAACTGCATCGGCGTATTCAGGTAGGATTGGCCGGAAATCCCCTCGGGGAAGTCGTGGCTGTAGAGGTATTCCTTGCCATTACCCGCGGCTTTGCTGGCCGCGCCATGCCCGTCCCGCAGCCAAAGTGGTACCTCTTGGGATGGTCCGGTTTCCAAAGCATGCTTCACCTTCTTCATGGCGACGGTCACCGAGTTGCTTTTGTGGGCCGTTGCCAGAAAAAGAATAGCGTGGGCGAGAGCATACTCACACTCTGGCGGGCCAACAGTTTCGCAAGCACGGAAAGCGGCGTTGGCTACCAAAAGTGCGTTTGAATTTGCCAAACCGATGTCTTCCGATGCGAGAATAACGAGACGCCGTGCGATGAACCTCGGATCCTCCCCCCCAGCCAACATCTTAAAACCCCAATAGAGGCTGGCATCTGGATCAGAGCCGCGAATGCTTTTAATCAGCGCAGAGGCATGGTTGTAGTGCTCGTCTTCATCACGGTCGTATCGGATTTGCCTCTCTTTGGAAAAGCCTTCAAGTACGTCCACATCGATATGACTTCCCAATGGTTGCCCCAGAACTATCGTTTCCAAAGCATTGAGCGCTTTTCTCATATCCCCATTAGCAAACCTCGCCAACCCCGTAAAGACCTCAGTATCTGCAGTGCAGCGATGTCTGCCGAGTCCCCGCTCCTCATCCTTCAATGCATTTTTCAAAGCTAATTCAACGGCAGCCTCAGGAAGCGGCTCTAATCGGAACAAGTGGCTCCTGCTCAGGAGCGGCGCGTTGACATAGAAACCGGGGTTATGGGTGGTTGCTCCGATCAAGCGGATGTTCCCCTCTTCGACATCAGGAAGCAATAAATCCTGTTGGGCTTTATTAAACCGATGAATTTCATCGATAAAAAGGATTGTCCGACTCCCCGCCTCGTACCGGGCAAGGCGGAGAATATCACGCATTTCCGCCACGTTGGAGAGGACGGCGTTGATCTGCCTAAATTTCGAACCGGTTTGCTGGGCAATCACCCTTGCGAGGGTCGTCTTGCCGCAACCGGGCGGACCATAGAAGAGCAAGCTACCGAATTCGTTGAGCTTTAGGAGTTTTGGAAGGAGACAATCCTCGCCGAGAAGGTGAGTTTGCCCGACCATTTCCTCCAAGCGCCTCGGGCGCATCCGCGCGGCCAAGGGCACGGCAGCCCTCGCCCCAGAGCCGTGCACTTCACTTGGCTCAGGGCCAAGAAAATCCCCTTGGCTTTCGTCGTTCATTGAACTTCAAGGCAGACAGGGAGCGACTGCCAGCGCAACTAAAAGTGTTTGGTTCACGGAGTCATGGAGTAGACAGTCTGTTTTTCAAATTCCTCCCTTGCCTAGTGATGAGAGGGAATCATGCTTTGCTGGTAGAGGGATCTTCCGACAAAAATGCAAAAAGGTTATCAAGTAATCGCCCGTCGTTGGCGTCCGCGGCAATTTGACGAATTGGTCGGCCAAGAACACATCGTACGTACCCTGAGTAATGCGATAGAAAGCCAGCGAATCGCTCATGCTTATCTTTTTGTAGGCCCTAGGGGAACAGGAAAAACAAGTACGGCCCGGCTTTTTGCAAAGGCCCTGAATGCGGAAGGCGGACCGTCGATCCATCCGGATAACGAATCCGAAATCAGCCGCGAAATAATGTCAGGCACCTGCCTCGACGTGATTGAGATTGACGGAGCATCCAACAATTCGGTGGAGCAAATTCGCAGTTTACGCGAGGAGTGCCAATATGCGCCGAGCCGGTGCCAGTATAAAATCTACATTATCGACGAAGTGCACATGTTGAGTACGGCGGCCTTCAATGCTTTGCTAAAAACGCTGGAGGAACCCCCTGAGCACGTGAAATTCTTTTTTGCGACCACGGAGGCTCACAAAGTGCTCGATACGATTGTTTCCCGCTGTCAACGCTTTGAGTTTCGCCCCATTTCGGAACAAGTGATCGCGGAGAAGCTAGCCATAATCGCGAAAGCTGAGGAAATCAATGCAGCCCCGGCAGCGCTCAAATCGATTGCGCGTTTGGCCAATGGTGGGATGCGCGATGCGCAATCGATCCTCGACCAGATGATTTCCTTTTGCGGTGAGGAAATAAACGAGCAAGACGTCCTTGATGTCTATGGGTTGGCAGCCCCTGCAGAAATAGAAGCACTGGCAGGAGCGATCGCTGCTTTGGATTTTAGTAACATCCTCCGTTTGGTTGAAAAGTTTTGTGATGAAGGACGTGATCTATTCCGCATTTTATCGGATTTGGAAACGCGCATCCGGGAAGTATTGCTCGAGGCAATCCAACAAAAAGGAAGCACAAATGCCCTTGGAGCGACGCTAACGACTGAGCAACTGATGCGGCTTCTGGACGCGCTTCATACCGGCATGCCGGCGGTACAGAGAGGCCTCTCCGAACGAGTCAATTTTGAAGTTGTGTTACTGAAAGCAGCGGAAGAATCACGGACTCGATCGATAGACAGCCTGTTAAAGGAATTAGGAAAAGCTGGCGGATTGTCAGAAAAAAAAAAGGCCTGACAAAGCCGCCTCCTGAGCCCCTCGGGGCGTCCCGTGAAAGCGTAGTGGGGAACAACTCTGCGGACGCAACAGCGTTGATCGAAGATCCAACGGAGCCCAGTCAGGAAGGTCCCTCTGAAATAAAAAAAGAGGTTAAGGTCGACGGTCCCGCATTTGCTCCGTCGGTCGAGGTACAAGAGCCAAAGATGGAGCCTGCCGACCCGGTTGAGGATACTCCTCCAGAAGAGGCTGCACAAATGCCTTTGGAAGATGCCATAGCCCGGATTCCCGAAAGCGTGCGCAAAGCCCTGGACGAACGATTAAAGGGAACCTTTGCGCGAACCAGAACTCTGGACGCGAAGGATGCCTTGGACGGTTGATCATTTAAGCCCAAGCTCGCGTAGCTTTTGCTTGAGGTCGGCAGCAGCCTCGGCGTATCCACCATTCGCCCCATCGACGAAGTGGATATGCTTACGCTCATAGCTATTGATTAAACAAGTTACAAAAGCAGCATCGGAAACACAGGTACCCCAAAGCACTTGATCCTTCGCAAAAGCCCCCGACAAGCGGTTGAGCAGGTCCTCGCGTTGCGCGGCAGAACCAGCAACCACCATACAAAGGGCATCATCCACCTTACACATGTCGCTGTTTGCAAGAAGATCTGACTTATAGTTCCCCCAATCAACCCCTCCCGCTTTGATTCGATTGCGCATAAGCAAATTTCCCAAAAAGCACTGTAACCTGAGAAACCAAAAGTAGGCACTGCGAAAAATGCTCGGGAGGTGGAAAGAACGTATGCGGAACTCGGGATTGAGCAGTTTCCCATTCTGAGTAAGATTCAAATTTTGCTCAGCAAGCGGGTGGTATTCCTGGCGGTCACCATAAACCTCGCCAACCAGATCCACCACCCTTGCAAAATCCTCGAACTCTTCGAGCTTCGTCGGCGCAAAACTTTTGAAAATCCAGCTAACCGTCTCGGCCTTACCACTGGGGATACGTTCCCAACGGCATTCGAGTCCGTCAAATTTCGCACTCACTTGCCGTCCTGCCGAACTTTGGTTTGGCAGGGGCAACTCACCCTGCTTCAACATGCGCTCAGCCAAGCCAGCAGCCCCACCACCAAAGACAAAAGGGCGGAGCACCGCAGAGGAGCGATAGCGCCCGAGAAGAAGCGAAACACCCTGTTTTTGCAAAGCCTCAAGAGACACCAAACCCACGCGCAAATCCAAATAAAATGAAGCTTTGGCCATGTGTGCGACCTCGGCAATGGTTTGCTCCGCAGCCTGCTTAAACTCGCTGGGAACCAAGACCAAGGCACCATCACCTCCAAAAAGAAAAGCACACTCATCCTTGTCGATTAGATTTTTAAGCGCCGTGATGAATGCCACTGCCACCGCATTGACCTCCCGATAAAGTCCCTTCCGGCACGCCTCAGTAGAATTTTTCAAATCGCAGACAGCGAGATGCCATGCACCCGTTATTTCAACCAGAGAATCCGCCCGAAGCGCCGTCCTTAAATCCGGCTGTGTAGGCACCTCACAAAGACTAAGGACTTTCGCTGGGGTTGACATGGGGTAAACACCTCAAATTCGAGCATAATAATAAAATCCGAGTAACGCACAAGTCAACGGCTCAATATAAGTGCCTTAGAGTCCGAATCGCCCTTGATGATTTACAATAGGAATCTGCCGAAGTGGAAGGTCACGAAGCGTCCGCTTCGCGCACCTCACCCTCTTCAAACGCATTGAGCACAATCCCCGGGGTCAGCAATTCAGGGAGCTCTATGGGCTGATCACGCCCGGGTAAATAGATAAGGTTAAAAGGGATTGCGGTACGATCAAACTCGGCGAGCGCACGGGTTATGGAAGGGTCACGATTCGTCCAATCTGCAATCAGTGTCGCCACATTGTTGTTTTGGAAATAGCGCAATACGCGGTCACTCCCGAAAACCACCCGTTTGTTGTATTGGCAGGTAG
>PWZW01000294.1 GCA_003567255.1 Puniceicoccaceae bacterium
CGGAGGACTCAATCAAGACTTCCATCGAGCGCGGTTTAGTCGGGCGTTTAACGCTCGAAAGTTTTATCACTGGTCAACTCTTTGTGGAGCTCGATTTCGTGACTCCAGACAGCGAGGGCCCCCCGCTCCATTTGGCGGAGGTGAAGAGTACGATGGAGATACCAACCGTGCGCTCTCCGATCGATCAAATCACCAGCGACATCATCGACTTGGTGTCGAACGTTGAGGAAGTCGACTTTGCCGGTCTTAGCGATAACTTGACCCGGGTGTTCGAGGGCGTGGGAGATGCCTTTGAAAAACTTGATTTCGAGGAGATCAGTGGTGCTTTGGTGACCTTGATTGGGAATTTGAATACGCTCGTTGCGTCGGACGAACTCGCTGGAAGCATCGTTGCATTTTCCGGTGCGGCGCGGGCGATTGAAGTCGGCGCGCGTGACCTTTCCGGTTTATTGAAAAAAATTGAGCGCGATGGGATACCGCTGGGTACCGAGGGTGAGGCTCTCGTAGTTTCCGCCACGGAAGCGATTGAGGCACTGACGGGATTGGCCCGGGATAGTCAGGAACTTGTCGGCACTGGTTCGGATTTTCGGGTGGATTTAGACACCTCTCTTCGCGAAGTAGGGCGGGCAGCCCGGTCGCTGCGCCAATTAGTTGAGTTTTTAGAGCGCAATCCACAGTCCCTCCTCTCCGGGCGGGAGCGCACGCCCTTTGGGGACCGATCGCCACCGGCCGCTCGGTCAGAGTAAATATTTTAGGAACACCATGGATAAGCATCACACCTCATGCTCCGGCATTTCTGCTACAGTTTTCGCACTCATCGCCGGATGTTGGCTGCTCACCGGGTGTATTAACCTAAGTCCGAAGACAGACCCTACCGCGTTTTATCTTTTGGAATCGGTCGAGATGACCCCGGAGTCCGCCGAAGATTCCATGGGTATTTACGTCTCGCGTGTTGAATTGCCAGACTACATCGATTCCAACCGTTTATTCCTGCGTTCGGCAGGAGGGAGTCCACAGTATTTGGAAGCAGACCTCTGGGCCGAGCCCTTGGCAGACGGGTTTGGGCGCGCCCTGGCGCTCAATCTGGGGCAAGTGAGCGGCCGCTCCGTCGTGAGCGCGTATCCACACTCTCAGCCCAGCGGTGTGTCCGAGCGAATTCGGGTACGGGTCTTACGCTTTGAGGCTGTCGCATCCCAGGGGGTTCACTTGGACGCGGTGTACGAGATTTCCGGGGGGGAGCGGGGCGCCCGACTAGCCCAGCGGATCACTATTCATGAAGGCGACGGAAGTTATCCTGATGCCCAAACTATTGTGTTGGATATGAACCGTGCCTTGGCTTCACTCGCCCGAGGCATAGCCCAAACTTTAGAAGCTGAGCATTGAGTGCTTGAAGAACCCTTGCCTAGCGACAAGTGGCCACAGTGGCGGGTGGCGGAGCTTTTTAAGTAGAACCGAATGCACCGGATTCAAATTCGGCAAAAGCTTCGAGGATTTCCTGACGGGTGTTCATCACAAAAGGCCCGTGGCCTACGATCGGTTCGTCAAAGGGAGCTCCCGCGAGAAGGAGAACTTGAGCGCCTTTGCCCGCAGTCCATTCGAGCGAATCACCCTCTGTGGAAAAAACCACCAAGTCGCCGGGCGAAGCCTTTTGCTGGTCGGCGAAGCTTATTTCCTCTCGGAGGACCAGTATAGCGGAGGTGTACCCACTTTTTACCGGAAGCGTCACCGGACCGGAAGCGGTCGTCGTGATGTCCCATAAATCGATTGGTGAAAAGGTGTGGGCTGGGCCGGTTTGGCCTTGCAGCGTGCCAGCGATGACTCTGGCAAACCCATTTCCCGATGCGAAACCCACGGTAGGGATATCCTTAGCAGCTAAACTCTGATACTGCGGCGGAGCGTTTTTATCGGCTGCGCGCAGATTTACCCAAAGTTGCACCATTTCAAGCGTGCCTCCGGACTCCGTGAACCTTGGGGAGTGAAATTCCTCGTGCACGATGCCCCGGCCCGCCGTCATCCATTGCACATCTCCTGGGCCGATCATGCCGCCCGCTCCCGTTGAGTCGCGGTGCTCGAGTTCCCCTTGAAAAACGAAAGTTACCGTCTCGAATCCCTTGTGTGGATGGGCTCCCACGCCACGCCGCTCGGTGCCCGCCTCAAAGGTATGCGGAGCGCCGTAGTCCATCAGTAAGAATGGACTCAGTTCCTGACCCGCACCATTGTAGTCAAAAACAGAATGTACATGAAAGCCATTGCCCACCCAGTGAGTCGGTGGTTTACGAAGAATCTTAAGGAGCTTTTTCATATTAAGTATGAGGAGGGCGGATCTAAGAGGTCATGCATACCAAGTTATTCCTCGATTTCATGATTTGTTACGGGTTTGAAGCTGAGCCGTTTCAAGCAAGCGATCCTTAAGACCCGACTCTATTGCTAACGATACCTTGGTACTCAGGATGCAATTTTCTGCCTGTAAGGTTCCGCTACGCCATACTGACCTTCCCGACGAATCATCCATGGCATTTTACAAGAACAGGGCCTTGGCTATACTATAAATATCGTGTCACGGTCATTCTCCTAATGTAAACAAAGCACAATAATGGGATCCCTCATTTTTACCTTTCTCGCCGCATTTATCGGCTTTTTTGCACTCTTTTTTGTGATATCTGCAATCACCAAAAAGCGCCGCCGCCTGGCTCACGAAAAACTGGACGAAAGCTACATCTATCGTAAAGAGCCTCACGCGGATCAGTTGACTCAAATGCCGAACAAACTCAAAGGTAATGAGGTGACGAAGGGCTAAGGTGGGTGTTGTCTCCGCAGGGGCCAGATGATCAGCCCAAGCGATGCATGTATGCCCGGGTAAGGGCTTTACTTGGGGTTGGCTTTTTGTTTTTCCCGGCTTGCTCAGAAAAAAACGGCCCCTGAGGATCAGGGGCCGTCGAGAAGGTTAAGTCTTTGAAAACGGAGAGAACATCCTCCCCATCGCTGCGGACTAATCAGCGTCAGGCACTTGGGGCGGGAGGGGACTTCCGGTGAAATCCTTGTCGTGGGCCTTCAGGCAGCGCAACCCGTAAAGGGCGATCAAGACAAAGCAAATGGCAGGCAGCCAGAAAGAGGTGCGGACATCGAACGCATCAATCAAATTACCTTGAAGCTTGGTGAGGACAGCACCTCCGACAATAGCCATGATAAGAAAAGCGGAGCCAAGTTTTGCTTCCTCAAGCTTTAATCCATTCAGCGCAATTCCGTAGATAGTCGGGAACATGAGTGACATACATGCCGAGATGAGCACGAGGGAGATGAGGCCGACTTGTCCCGGGAGGTAGATCGCACCCACCGTGCAAATGAATCCGGCAATCGCGAAGATCATGAGCATCAAGCTGGGACGAATGAAGCGAAGGAGAAAAGTACAAATGAAGCGGCTGCTAAGGAAAATCACCATCGCCACGATGTTGTAGCTTTGGGCTTCGGCCAAACTTAGGCCGACCTGCGTCATCCCGTAGTGGATGATGAACGTCCAGCACATGATCTGAGCTCCGACATAAAACCCTTGAGCCAAGACACCCTCGACGAAGCGCGGCCGTTTCGCGAGGCGGCCGACAATCTCAAAAAAGGGCGCATCTTTTTCCTCAAGTTTAAAAGTGGGTAACTTCGCGACCGCAAAAAGCAGAAAGAACGTGGCTACCACAGCGGCGATCACCATGTACGGCCCCCGAACATTAGCCAAATCCGCTTGTTGAATCTCATTGAAAGTTTCTCGATCGTTGGCTCGCATCACCTTCATCACATTAGGCATAGCGGCGTCCAAAGCACCGGAGACCTCGGCAAAATCGGGGATGCCGTCTTGATAAACGGCAATTTGCGCACCGTCTCGCAGTGTGGCGGATTGTCCATCTTCGGAAAGGACCGCGCCCTCGGGGAGATTTGCCTCACCGACCACCAGGTATTGAACCCCCTCCGGATTGAGCTCTTCCAGCTCACCGCGGATCTGCTCGACATTGAGGTTTGGCGCCAGCACCAGGGAAGCGACTGCCATACCGGTTAGGGAGCCTACCGGATTAAAGGACTGAGCGAGGTTAAGTCGCTGAGTGGCGGTTTCGCGCGGACCCATCGCGAGAATGTAGGGATTACAGGCGGTCTCGAGAAAGGCGAGACCGTAGGTGATGATGTAGGAGGCGAGGCAGAAAAGTACAAACTGCGCCATCAGACTCGCTGGAATCGTGATAAGCGCACCGAGGCAATAAAGCCCCAGACCGAGCATAATCGCGGCTTTGTAGGAAAAGCGGCGGATAAATAACACGGCCGGAATCGCCATGCAGAAGTACCCTGTATAGAAGGCAAACTGCAACCAGGAGGCTTGGCCAGTGGTGATGATGAAGACTTGCTCAAAAACTTTGACCAGCGGATTGGTGAAATCGTTGGCAAAACCCCAAAGCGAGAAACAACAGGTGGTGAGGATAAACGCCAGAAGGTATTGACGTGGGACAACGGGGGTCTTTACGGGTGTCATTTTAGATTGGATTTATGCCGAGGTGCAGGGGCGGGGAGCTTGTGAGGTGGATAGTGTGGAAATCCGATAGGCTGCCAAGCTTACGCTATGCTGATTTGGGAAAGTGTGCCTAAGCGGATTGCCGGAAGAATGGGAATTAAGTGTGGAGTGGGGTGTCAGGTGTCGTGCGGGGAGAGGTATGCAAAAAGGGCGCCAAGCGGTAAAAACCTTACCGGGCGCCCTTTTGGCTTAAAACTTTTTCCCCTTGGCGTCGGTACCGCAGACATAAACTTCCATACCGAGTTGTTTGGCAAGCTCGGCTTTGGCGCGGAGGCAGTCGTCTGCCTTCTTTGCGTCTGTGGCGTAGGCGACGTTGAGGTGATTGGCTTTCATGCGGGCCATCATTTGATCCCGTGAAACGCCATAGGTGACAGCGTGCATGATCGGCCACTGTGGAGTGGTCTCGTCGAGTCGGCGTTGGGTTTCCTTCTTGGGAAGAGAGATCACTTTGGCGCGTCCGAGGTCCATTTTGAGTTTACCGTCTTCAATGAAAATACGGCTCCAGACAATTTCACCGGGCTTGGCGACGCCGTGCAGGGTGCTGCCTCCCATTGGGAAGTACATGGCGGGCTGTCGGTAACCGTGGCTCCCCTTCCAACCGCCAATATGGTGTTCGACCGGAGCGGAGCCGGAGATCAGGAAGACCCAAACGTATTCGTCTGTGGTGCCGGATTGATCCCAGTCACCCCAGCGCAGATCGTGCAGCGTGGTTTCGGTGGGTTGCTTGAGTGCGGTATGGACTCGCTTTGTCATGAGCGCGTCCAGGCCACAGCATTCGTCAACTTCGTTAAAGTGCGGGTAGGTTTCTCCGGCCTTGATGACTTCACCCCTGGCGTTTTTCACCGGGGGGCGGTCGGTACTGTTGAGCATACCCTCCACCAGATCAGAGGCGGGGCAGAGGTCTTTTAAGCCCTGTTGGTACTGGATACCAATCGTGTCGCACCCGAAAGTATCGCCGATACGGCATGCGGCGATGTACATTTTGCACTGCTCGATGACTTGGGTCTTGGTCAGGCCGGTTTTGCCATTTCGACCGTAGTGGAAGTTGAAGCCTTTTTTGACGATAAAGTTGTAGACCTCATCGGCCTCTGCCTTCGTCACGTTTTTCATTTCGGCGAGGAGGGCGCTCTGAGAGAGTTGCTCTTTGTAAACGCCGGTCTGAAAGAGGAGCTCGTCGGGAATTACCGCATTATACATACCCATGCAAAACTCGTCGAACACGCCCATTATGGCCTTGTTCTTGTCGAGGTCCTGAGCGATGCGCTCGGCGGTCTTCTTCAAGGTTTTCTTGGTGTCCTTACTGGTGTATTTTTTTACGTGTTTCAGGGAGTGGTTGAGGGTTCCGGTTTCGAGCCATTTTTTCAGCTTTTTTTGAAAGCGTTTATCGGTCGAGAAGTTCTCGCTCCAGAGCGTTGAGTAGGTGACGCCGGCTTTGGTGAGCGAGCCGTTAAGGTTAAGCATGCCGACGAGCCCGGGCCAGGTGCCGCTCCAATTGGCTACGGTCAGGATGGGGCCTTGGTGGGAGATCAAGCCATGCAGCAAATGGTGGGAATACTGCCAAACCGCTTCCGCGATGATGATGGGTGCCTTGCGGTCGATCTTGGCAAAAATGTCCATGCCTTGGCGCTGGCTGGAAATGAAGCCGTGTTTAAGCTCTGAGTCGTACTGGTGCGCGCGCACGAGGGTGGACCCCATACTTTTCACGACTTCGGCGAGCTCAGCCTCCATGGCCTCCTGCTTCGCCCAGCAGTTTTGATTTGCAGATAAACGCAGGTCGCCATTGGCGACGAGGAGTACACTTTTTTTCTTTGGCATAATGTTTTGGGGGATTTGGGTAAGGGCGGCCTCAAACGTGCGCGTGGCCTTTTTTTAAAATTAGGTTTCCGTACTTGGCTAGTTCACCAGTCATTACGATGGCAAAGTTCGTTTTCGCCCGCTCGTAAAAAGCATGGCGTTCGACCCGTTCAATGAGCAATGCGGCGTTCTGCCCAGCTTGGCTGATCGCCTCCCGATAATCGGTTTCCACCTGCGGGTCGAGTGCATCTCCCGGCACGGCCGCCATCATGATCAGCGGTGCATCGACGTATTTATCCAAGGGGAAGAGGGGTAGGATCGCTCCAAGCAGGTCGGGAATCTTTAAACCATCTGCCCGGATCACACGCTGATTCAATCGGTCGCCCGGGAAGTGGGCATCTGCCAAGAGGATTTCATCTCCGTGCCCCATGCGGTAGAGGGCGTCCAGCAATTCGGGACTGAGCAGTGGTGAAATGAGATTGAGCATCTAAGACGGCTTGAATGGATACGCGAATATATGGGGCGGGTGGCAAAGCATCGCCTTCGGCGGGCGGGTAAGCTTTACGGAACAAGGAGATAGAAGGATTCAGGCAGGAGAACAACCTTTTTTAGCGATGTATCGGGGCGCCTGTGCGCGGGATGCACTCAGGCACAGCCCAAGGCTTTGAACGCGTCCTCACTGAGGGTGCGTTGCCGGTCGGCGAATTCAGGCTTGCGCAGATCCTCATCGAAGGAAGGCACCATGGCCTTCATGCGTTCCTTAATCTCCGGCTGCTTCAGCTTGTCGGCAAAGCAGCGAAGGATGACTTCGACGATGATGTTTGTCGAAACAGACGCACCGGGAGAGGC
The DNA here is from genome assembly GCA_003567255.1 of Puniceicoccaceae bacterium. Taxonomy (GTDB): domain Bacteria; phylum Verrucomicrobiota; class Verrucomicrobiia; order Opitutales; family Coraliomargaritaceae; genus T3Sed10-183. The sequence goes on from PWZW01000294.1 coordinate 7,190, forward strand.
GCCGAGGAGTGCGGAAATACTGCGGTCTTCCGAGGTCAGCACCTCCGTGCCAAAGTGGACAATGCCGGCATCGCCGTCTTCCTTTTTGATGGCTTGCACCCGAATGCCCGCGTCGATCAATTTCCAATCGTCGGGATTGGCGGCAGGATAGAATTTCAAGAGTTCACCCATGCGTGTTTTCATACTCTGCGTGCCCTGCTGGATGAGGTAGCGAACCAGGGGAATGTTGTGCAGCCCCACCTTGATCAAAGAAGCGAGGTTATCCGTCCGGATGGAGCCGGGGAGGTCGGTGATCTTTCCTTCCACGTGAAGGAACTTCGTCGTCCATGCTGCATAGGGCCCGAAAAGGAGAGACTTTTTGCCGTCGATGATGCGGGTGTCGAGGTGGGGCACTGCCATGGTGGGCGCGGCACCCGGGGACATGCCGTACACCTTCGCAAGGTGCTTTTCGACGATTTCCGGCTTGTCGCAAACGAGCCACTGTCCCCCGATGGGGAATCCGCCAAAACCTTTGCTTTCCTTAATACCCGCTTTTTGTAAGAGGGGAAGGCTTCCGCCGCCAGCTCCGATAAAAACAAACTTTGCGGAATTAGTAAAAACGCGGCCGCTTTCGAGGTCTTTAACCTTAACGGTCCAGCGTCCCTTGTCTTTGGTTAGATCGAGGACACGTTGACGGGTCGCATAGCCGCCGCCTTTTTGTTGCCCGAGCCACTCAATAAGCTTCCCGGCAAGCACCCCGTAGTTTACGTCGGTGCCGCGATCCATCTTGGTCACCGCGATAGGGGTATCGTCCCGTCCTTCGACAAGAAGCGGCGCCAGGCTTTTGATTTCCTCTCGGTCCTCGGTGTAAGTCATTGCCTCGTAAAAATGGTGCGCTTTCATTTTTTTGAAGCGCGAGCGGAGGAAGTCCACTTGCTCCTGACCGTAAACGAAGCTGAGGTGGGGAACAGGGTTGATGAACTCATGCGCATCCTTGATCATGCCCGTACGCACGGCATGGGCCCAAAATTGTTTGGACTGCTCAAATTGATTGAAGATTTCGATCGCCTTACTGACTTCGACCTCGCCATCCGCTCCGTAGTCTGGCGTATAGCTCAGCTCACAGATACCGGCGTGCCCGGTCCCAGCGTTGTGCCAACCATTGGAAGCCTCTTGACCGAAGCCCTCAGTCATCTCGTAAAGCTGGATAGTCATTTCCGGATCCATCTCCTTCAGCATTGCGCCGAGCGTGGAGGACATGATCCCCGCACCAATCAGAATAACATCCGGATCTTCTATGTGATTTGCACTTTTCATTTTGTTTTGAGGAAAGGGTTTATTCAAAAATGTGTGAATATGTGGATACAGCTTGCGACCAGGATGCCTGGTCCGCGGGTTCAAAGATTTTCGGTGAAACGGTGTTTGCGATAATATCCCGGCCCTCCTGCAAGTCCTTAATCCGCCCGTCGGCAAGGAGCTGAGCAAGGATGTTTCCAAGCCCGGTTGCTTCGACTGGCCCAGCCGCGACCCGTACGTTGAGCACATTTGCGGTGAACTGATTCAGCAGGTGGTCCTGGCATCCTCCACCGACGATATGGAGGACCTCGGGGCGCTGGGGAGCATACTTGATAAGGTTTTTCCAGACACTTTCATAGCGCAAGGCCAGACTCTCATAGATACAACGGATGATTGCTCCCTTGGTTTTGGGAACCGGTTGTCCGTGCTTTTCGCAGTAAGCCTGAATTTTGACCGGCATGTTGCCCGCTTGGATAAACGAAGGGTCGTCCGGATTGATTATCGAGCGAAAGGGGGACGCCTCATTGGCAAGTTTAGCCATTTCGCCGTAGCCGATATCCACACCCTCGCTGAGCCAATGTCTGCGCGATTCCTGAATCAGCCAGAGCCCACACATATTTTTGAGAAAGCGGATTTTTCCTCCCAGTCCAACTTCGTTGGTGAAAGCGTCCTGAAAAGCGGCTTCGTTAATGACCGGTGCATCCAGCTCCAGTCCCATGAGCGACCATGTGCCACTGCTCAGGTAGGCAGGATTGGCCGATTTGCTCGGGACCGCGGCGACTGCGCTGGCGGTATCGTGTCCGGCGACGCTGACTACTTTGGCCGAGGTAAGTCCGGTGGCCGCCTTGGCGGCCTCGGTAAGCGGGTCGGACCCGGTTCCGGGCTGACGGATTGATTTAAAAAGTTTCTCGGGAAGCCCCAGCGACTTGATGAGGGTACGATCCCAGTCCTTGTGCTTGGGGTTGTAAAGCTGGCTGGTGCTGGCAATGCTGAGTTCCTGATACTTTTTCCCGGTGAGCCAATAGGTGAGCAGGTCCGGCATAAAAAGCAGGTCTTCGGCCGCATTTAACGCGGCACTGCCAGCCTCCGCTTCGGAAAGGAGCTGATAGAGGGAATTGAAGAAGAGAAACTGGATGCCCGTCGCTGCGTAAATATTTGCTTTGCCCACCTTCTTGTCCGCGAGTTCAATCATACCATCGGTGCGGCTGTCTCGGTACTGGTAAGGAAGCCCAAGGATCCGGCCGTCCTTGTCAAACAGCCC
>PWZW01000290.1 GCA_003567255.1 Puniceicoccaceae bacterium
AATTTGGCTGCCTTCCTCCAAGAGGCACGTGAGGCAAATCCCCGAGTCAAAATTTACCTCCGCGCAGATGCCGAAACCCCTCACCGGTTCATTAATGAAGTCATGTCAGCCTGTGCCCAGGCTGGAATATTTGACCTTATTTTTGCCACTACCCAATCCTAATGGCGTACAAACTTAAAGTTTTAGAGACAGAAGATCGTTATGACATGACGCCGATGATCGACGTCGTCTTCCTCCTGCTCATATATTTCATGTTTCTACCACTCCAGCAGGAGGCGGACATCGGCATCCGGCTACCCAGCGATACTCCTCCCTCCTCCGAAATCAACCTGCCGAACAAGCACACGATAGAAGTTTACCCGAATGGTATGGTTTTACTCAATGGTGCTCCGGTTGATAACCGAAGCAGCCGCACCATGCCAGAGCTTGTCTCGACGCTTACCCGCCTCCGCATCTCCTCGGAACGAATTGGGGACGATACTGTCTTAGAAATATTGGCAGATCCCGATTCACGCCACCAAAGGTCGGTTGACGTTCTAAATGCCTCGGCAAAAGCAGGGATAAGTAAAGTGTCGTTCGCAAGAGTTCAATAAGTCCTCACCCCATGATTTCAGCATGATTTCAGCACCTCCAAAAAAGAGTTCTTTCTCAAAGAATCTGATCCGCGTGATTGTGATCAGCGCGGTAGCTCACGTCGTACTCCTTGTTTTGTTCGGAAGCTGGACCGTTTATCAATACGTTGCAGGTAATGAGGCCCAGTTTGACGAGCCGCCACCCGACATCGAAGAGGTTCCACCACCAGAAAATGTCGAAGTCACCATCCAGAAACAGCGCTCCCAAGACACACAACAACGGGAGATTCGGATGCAACCCGTGGCAAACATTGCGGTTCCTGAACTTCAAATGGAAACGCCCGATATGGCGGACAACTTTTCGGTCACTGCCGGCGTAGGTGGTGGCTTGGGTGGTATGAGTCTCGGTGGAGGCTTGGGCGGTGTCGGCCTTGGCGTGTCCCAGATAAACGTGTTTGGACTCCGCGACGAGGGTGAACGGATTCTTTTTGTGGTCGATGCCGGAGGAAATATGATGACCGACGACAGGGGTGGTATGAACACCTACAATGCCGTCAAAGAGGAACTTGTACGTATCGCAGGCACATTAGCCCCGGGAAGCTTGTTCAACGTGATGACGTATGATTCTTTCCGGCCACATATTAACCGCTTCAGTCCCGACCTAATTCCCGCAACGCCTGAAAACGTAAATAGGTTGAGAGAATGGATTGAACCTATAAATAGCAATCCATCCAATTTCGGCCCCGGGGGGAACAACGTAAGCCCAAACAATATTATTGATCATCCGGTAGGTGATATCATTGCAAATCATGGGCACCGATCAAACTCCCGAATGCGCATGCTAAACGTCGTCCTCGAACAAGACGTGGATTTAGTATATCTCATCACCGACAGGTGGCCGGGCTTCACAAACTTACGCAGACCCCCTACGGAGCGGGAAAGACAAGAATGGCAACGATACAGAGAAAGTGACGAATTCAAAAGAGCCTCAGAACGCTTTAATGCCGCGATGCCGCGAGTTCGTGAGCAAGTTGAAGCGGCTGAAAAACGAGATAACGAGCAGCGTGCACGTCGCGGGCTCCCGCCTCGGGTCTTTGCATCAGGCACCTTAAGAGCGAAAGCAAACCACTATGGAATAGCCATGCCCTCAAGCCCAGCGAGCGACAATAGATACCACGAACCTGGCCGCAACGTTGAAGAATACTTTAGGCAAGTAATTTTGCAAGAGTACCGAAGAAAGGGCCGTACCGTACCGAGAATCAACATGATACAACTACTGGCGGAAGACGCCCAAGTTAATCGCGATGAAATCAACAGTATCCGCAATTCCCTCCGCCATTTTCGCAATGGAAGAGTGCGCGAGGTCCGTGGCTTGGCTGCGATTCGAAGTCACGTGGAATCCGATTCTTGAGCCTAGCTAATACTTTGGGCTCACCCTAGGATGACGGAAAGCCAGTTTTTGATGTAGACACACGCAGGTTTGGGATAATCTCTTCCTCGACAGCCTCAAGCAAGAAAGACAGAAAACGAATAAAGTGAAATCCCCCCTACATCGGGATGACCCCACTCAGCGCTCAGGTATACAAACATTAATGCCTGCAAGTCTAAGCGAATGACCACACCTCCCGACGGCATACTAGAGAAAGAGGCTCCGGCCAATCCTGCGGAGCAAGTAGTCTTGGTGCGGAAAAAGCTTGGGCTTTCTCAAGAAGCATTCGCCCGGTTATTGAATACTCCCGTAGGTACGATCCGAGGTTGGGAGCAAAACCGTCGTGAACCACCTCCCTGTGCGCTTGTGCTGATGCAAATTGCAGTGGATCATCCCCATGTTATGCCCACTGCAAAAGATGACACCGTAAAGGAACAGCCTGAAAAGCGAAAACCTCAAACTCAACGTGAGGTTGCTGCCAACTTCCATAAACCCGGGCAAGATTCAGATTTTTGGATGCTTTGATGGTTTCTGCTCGGGCAAAAATCGAGTGAAAAAAGGAAAGGTGTAGAAACCTAAACTTCTTTGGTCTCAAACATTGCCTGCACATCTTTAACGAGTTGGGTGTCGAATCTATGCGTTTCCATATCCGCCAACTCCTCATCCGCCTCGAAATAATCTCGTTTCGTCACGCCTAAGACCAAGTGCAGACACCATTGAACTAGATTTTCCAGATCCGGATCCTCCAGGAACATGAGCTCCCTGCAGATATAAGCGGCATCGTCTAAGCGAGATATCAGGCGTGGCTGCCGTCTTCCAAAATACAGCAAACAACTCATAATTTCCGGTAACAAGTTCCTGACTAAAGCCTCTGGAACTTGCTTCTTTCCGGCAAAGACTCGTCGCCGCTTCAAGCTATGGTAATACTCGACGACCTGCGACTGGTCACCGGGAGACAAACGTTTAACACAGTAGGAAAGCGCCTCTGGGAGGTGGAAACCACGATGCCCCTTCCGAAAAGGGAAATACTTGACCAAGCCAAGCTCATCTCCATGGGCAAAAATGCTCTGCAAATGGCGAAGGGTTCCACCCAAAGTCGACCGGTCAGAGAGGCGGTCAATAAAATCCATCAAATCAACCAGAGTGATGACACCTTCAGCTTCACATAGCGAGCGTGTCTCAGAATCAAAATTTGTAAGGGCAATAGGAAAGTCGTGGTGTAGACCAAACTGCTCAACAAACCTCATCCGCTGGGTCGAAGCCAGTTCGTTGATGGCACCGATCGAACCCATCTCGGATACCTCATCTTCAAACTTGAGCGCCTGCTCAAAGATTTCTATGAGCAACCGGACGTGCTTAAGGTCCATCCCCCGCATCAAGCATAACTCATCGTATGACTTGGTGGAGAATTCTGAGGCCAAATCAGCTTTTCCCTTAACCGGCCGTGTCCAACCAGAAACCCCGGTATTTTTTGCCAAAGCTGAAACCGTCAAAGACTCGTAGGGTGAACCCTGAATTTTAAACGTGAGGGTATCCCAACGAAGGGACAAGATTTCATCCTCGGTTAGTGTCGATTCCCGGCTTGTCGTGCCTGTGTCTATCCTATCTGACATTACGAAGACCCAAGGCCGCTCTTAAGAGGCATTAGCTACGGAATCTGAGGCGGCATTCCCCGCAGGGTGCTCAATCAACTCGTTGGCAACGGCTTCATAATCCGCACCTACCCCATCTTCCGCGTCACGACTGCCCACCAAACACACTGGCAGGCCTAGTGTGACTGCACGCCGTACAATGGTCGCATCGCGGATAGATGTGTTGAAAATCTTGGCATCATTAGAAACCAACCTCTGTTTCTTGAACTGGTTGATCCTTAATTGCATACGCATTTTCGGTACCCCGATATCTACGTTTGCCTTGATCGAGTTGAAAATAATACCCGCAACCCTGGCAAATGGCCCCATTTCCGCCGTTCGGAAACCTGCGGAGCGGCGATAAAAGAGAAGCAATTTTTCGATCATCAAGGTGAATCCAATCAAGGAGAGTGCATCCGGATTTGCCGGTACATAGAGCTCGTTGGCACTGAACACTCCAAGCTGAGAGGCGTTCAAAATGTTGGGGGGACAATCAAACAAGATATAATCGTAGTCACCTTCGATCTCCCTCAACTGCTCGTTGAAAATGAGGTAATGGGGATTTTGTGGATCAATGCCGTATTCGTTTTCAATGTCCAACAGGTTGAAGGTCGTTGGCAATACATCGAGGCCGGGCAGTAAGGTTTCTCCCGCGTTATTTTGCACAACATCTTTGACGATAATGTCCTTTATCCGGTCTTCGGCGGGTTCTAAAATGGAGTAGACGGAACCGCGCTTCTCAAGATTGATTCGGTTCCAACGCTCAATTCTCAACAACCAAATACTTGCATTCGATTGGGTATCCAAGTCGACTAAAAGGACTCTATTTCCTTTTTTTGCGAGGCATGATGCTACGTTGACGACGAGAGATGTCTTACCGACTCCGCCCTTGTAATTAATGAATGCAATTTTTCTAGCCATCTTATCGAATCTCAATCTCTGTTATTTTAGCAATCGCTGACAAGCAATTGCGTAACACGGGTTACCGGTCAAATTCGTCAAAACTAGGCAAATCCTCGGAAAATGAAATCGAAAAGTCTGTGGATTCATCGGATTGATCAGTTTTTGACGCTTTGTTAGCAGACGGTGAGGAAAGGATTTTTTCAGATAATACGTTGTCCAGCAAATTCTCTGCCCAATAACCGTTTTCGACTTCATAGTCATCAGGAATATAACCGTATTTATCCAAGACTTCAAGGATCAACGAAGAATCTGGGGTTGCCGAGAACCCGCTAAGCATCCCACGGTCTTCGTGCTCTTTGACCACTTCGTCAATGATGAACGCGGGCAAACAAGGTTCATACGAAGGACGAACTTTGTGTTGTTTTGCCCAATCTGCCCAGCGGTCCCGATCAATGGACCTTTCAATTCGTGATACCGACTCAAAGTAATAGACCTTACGGCGTGAAATCCTAGTGACCAAAGCTGCCGCCTTGGTGTCGCCATTCTCAATTTCGATCCAATCAAGTTTGCGCGGTTCCTCTATGGGATCTCTCGTCTTGGAAATATCCTCTGGAGCTTCAAGGTAGTTATCCCCACCGCCAAAACAAAACTTTGCGACCGTCGAGGCATCCCGATCCAAGCGGAGCTTATCCTTACGGATGAGTTCGTATTGGAATTTTTCCGCATCTGCACGGGATGAGGCCCACATGTACTGGGTGATAGAGGTAGTAACTTTGAAACGACGTTGTGTAGCCATAGTATTTATATTTTGGATAAGGAAAATTTATACGACTAAAAAGCTATCTTATTTTCTGCGCTCTTCTTCAAGCGCTTGCCTCCGAATCATCAGCCTCGGAAGTTTCGAGTCCCGGCATGTTTTCCAACATCTCACCCGCACTCTCAAAGCGTTCCTCCGGTTCGTAGGCAACTGCACGGGCCATCCACTCATCCCAGCGCGGGTTTATTCGTTGCGTCGCTTTCGTGGGAGGTTCCATCGATAGGCCATGGCGCCCGGTCAGCATTCGATAAACAATGAGGCCCATGGAGTAGAGATTACTGGACACATCGGGAGACTGCCCCGCTTTTTGCTCAGGGCTAAAATACTCATAAGTTGTCAAAAGCGCAGGTAGTAAGCGACTGAAACCCGGGAGAGGGTCAAAAGGGGTTGGTTCGAGTCTAGGCTCATTCCGCAGGAGATGGAAATCATCCCAAGCATGCCCGATCAAATCAACGACTCCAAACTCGGCGATCTTTGCGCCATCGGGCGTAATCATGATATTGGCCGGTTTGAGATCCCCATGAACAATACCTTGCGCATGCGCATACTCCATGCCGATCAACGCATGGTACATATAATAGCAAATTTCCTCCTCTGATAAGGCACCTCCATGCATATTTATCAAATCCTGCAGGGACCGAACCCTCCCCTTTTGACCAACGGGTTCCCCTTCCACAAATTCCATGCGCATCCAGTAGAACAGCCCTTCATCGCCCAAATCATCGATTCTCACGATGTTTGGATGATCAAGTTTAGTTTGGATCCGCGCCGCTTGCTTAAATGCCTCATCACCAAGGGCATCCCCTTCAAAACCTTTTGGAATTACCTTAATCGCAAAAGGCTTTCCCAAAATATCGTGTTGGGTGAGGTAAACCTCCCCAATGCCCCCTTTTCCCAAAAAGGATTCGATTTGAAGATTACCAATCGTCATCCCCGGTTGAAGGGAGCAAACTTCGTCTGTAAATCCTGATTCAAATGACATAAGGTTTCTTCGGTTGCGTTACGACTTGAGTTTAACCTCTAAAAGCGGCGTTTAGGCTTTTGCGGTGCCTTAATCGAACGCGATGTTCCAGGCTTGGATGGAGGTTGCACCTTGGGCTTAGCCGGTGTGCTGCGCTCAGGCTCCTTCGGCGTGGCGGGCTCAGCCGGGGCCGGCGACGCGTCTTTGCGCTTGATGATTTGTGGCGCTTTTCCCCCGGAGCGTGAAACAATCACCGGCTTGGGAGCGCTGGGCTTGGCGGCTGTTTTTGGCGCCTGATTAGCCTTGTCGGGCTCGGGCGCAACGGATCCGAAGGGATCCGCGACTTCTTCAGGTGAGGATTCATTAGCTGCTTCAGCTGAGTGCCCTAAGCCGGACGGTTCAGCATCATTGGTGGCAACGCTGGCTTTTTCCGCTTCATCCCGCAGGGAGAGTGCAAAAAACGCTCCACCCACGAAGACCACCAAAGCCACTTCCGCGATGGTCAGTAGTAAATGCAAGGCATCGTGCCCGATACCGACGAAATTCAGGATCACGACCAACAAAAGTACCGCTGGGCCATAGACCAGAGCAGACAAAACTAAAGCATAAGGTCCCGATTGTAATGCCGGGTTCTCCGCTATGGCGGTTTTGTGCAGAGCGAGTGAGCGAGCGACGATGACCCCGTAGAGGCAGAGCGAAACCACACCAAGGACAACTCCAAAGGTTATCTCCATGCCCGACCACACACTCAGTGCAGCTGCCAGGAAGACCGCACCAAAAAGAACAGCATCGACATCCTTTGCCGATTCGCCACCTATCCGCTGAATTCCAAACAATGAGGTGCGCAGCCATCCCAGTGCGCCAGCAAAGATCATCCAGCCGCCAAACCTGTAGAGCAGCGAGGCCTCAGTTGCTTCTCCATTCAAGTAACCGGCATATAACCAACTACTTACAAATGCGTGCAAGGCGATAACGGCGAACAGGATACCAAGCCATACATAAATCGGCTTGAGGGCCTTTGTACGTGTCAGCCCACGCTGGACCATCAGCACGGCGATCAGCCCAATGATGCAAATTGATCCCAACATGGAATAATACACGTTGTTCTGGAATCCACTAATTGTGAGCGGTACGCCCTCCTCACTCACATGAGTGCTTGCAGTTGATTCTCCCGACACTGGGGGCACTTGGCGTACGAAAGTAGCTTGTTCAGACATTTTTTCTTTCGGAAAGGATTTTAGAGTAAGCAGTGATTAGAATGATTTCCAACCCTCGAATCGCCTGAGTTTGGAAACCTCCAATGCAAATGTAATGGGTGTTACATGTTCTGTGCAGTAGTGAATGCGGGGCGCGGGGTTGGGCGACTCGCGAGGGAATGCCTCACAAATTGGCGTTAGTTCATTTTTTGGCGAGTCAAAAATTAACCTGCCGCCGTAAATGAATGGAAATTTGTGAACGCAGCTTACGAAATTCGCTGAAAGATGGCCTTGCCAGCAAAGCGGCTTCCTAAGAGAAAGAACATGAGTTGAATGCGCATAACACAGATTCCGGTGGAATTCGCCCGTCTGACCTCAGGGGCATTTTGAAATACGTCCCGATGTTTCGAGACCAGATTTTTGTGATTTCCCTCGACGGCAGCCTTTTGGCAGATACCGCAATTCACAATACCCTCCTGGACATTGCCGTCTTGCGCTCACTTAATATCAATGTTGTGCTTGTGCACGGTATTGGTCGGCAGATGCAGGACCTTGCCGAGGCAAAAAACCTGCCCCTTTCAGACTCGCATGGAGAGGGGCGGACAGACCCCCAAACCTTGGAGGTTGCGATAGAAGCTTCCGTCCAAACCTCCTTCGCGGTTATGCAAGGGCTCACTAAGGTCGGGCTTCGGTGCATGTTGAGCAACGCTATACGCTCCACTGAAGTCGGTATCGTCAAGGGGGTGGATCAAGAGTTAAGCGGGAGGATTGACCGGATTGACCTCATGGCCTTCACCCAACTGTTGGCTAATGACTGCGTGCCGGTGGTCTCCCCTGTCACCTTTAATCGGGATGGTGAGAGCTTACGAATCAACAGTGACTTGCTGGCAGCCGCTCTGGCGAAGGGCTTAAAAGCATCAAAGCTGATTTTTCTGACAACTCAGCCAACGCTCCAATTGGACGGCCACGAGGTTACGAACCTAACGGTCACCGAGGTTGAATCACTCTTGGGGAAAAGCCCGGAGGTTTTTCCAGAGCGTTTACTCAGTAAGTTAAAGGAGTCTGTCAGGGCGATTCACGGCGGTGTCCCCAGGGCTCACATTCTCGATGGAAGGATTTTTGGCGCCCTTCTGAACGAGATTTTTGATAAAGTTGGTATCGGTACAATGGTCTACAAAAACGACTATCAATCCATTCGCAGAGCAGAAAAGGAAGACGCCCAATCCATTTTTAATATCACAAGGAATCCAGTCAAAAGCGAGGCCCTCAGGGGACAAACCCTCGAATCCATTGAAGCATCCATCGACAGCTACCTTATCTTCGAGATCGATGGAGGGGTTGTCGCCTGTATGCGCATGATTCCTTATAACGAGGGTTCCATATTCGAGCTGGGTAGCATCTTCGTTCAGCCCTTTTATCAGCAGCGGGGTATCGGCAGAAGCATGGTTACTTTTGCCCTGGAAGAGGCAAAACGCATGGGCGCGGAACGCGTCATCGCCATGAGCACCCAAGCCATCCCATTCTTTACCGAAGTCTGCGGATTTGGGGTAGGCCAGCTAAGTGATTTGCCAGAGGCGAGGCAAAGTGATTACCTCGCAAATGGAAGAAATTCTAAAATTTTGATCAAAGCTTTGTGAGTGAGGATCTTTACCACACCACGGATGCAGACGGGATCAGCGAAATAAATCCCGACAAATTACGTCTCCGCGAGCTACTTGAGGAGGCCTATGCACAGCACCCTGTAAAATTACCCATGGATGCTGACTTTAGTGACGTCTCCCTAATCCACGACACCTCTGGATGGTCACTTTCCGTCTTTCCCAGTGGTGTACTTGTTTGGGAGAACCTCGACGAATCCGAAGCAACGGCTCGCTGTATGCGGCAGGTTTCTTTGGACCGGGCACTCGCTCTTTGGCTGGCACTCGCAGAAGGCAATATCGCCCTCATTGAATCCGCGCCATGGGAAAACCTTCCAAACTAAACCTCGCGAAAAACTTTCAATCCTCGGAAAGCTCTCCCGATTTCACCGACACCAAACTTCTCTCTAAATACACATGAAAAAACCTTTATTCAACTGGCTCGATGCGCGCTCCGCAGGAGTGCTTTGCCATTTCACTTCCCTTCCCTCCAATGTCGGTATCGGAAACCTCGGCTTTGGAGCGCACCAGATGTTGC
>PWZW01000220.1 GCA_003567255.1 Puniceicoccaceae bacterium
CCTGCACCGGACTACCGGCACATGAGGCAGTCGCGGCCCCAAAAGCTGCCTTACACGGACTCGCCCATAGCGCAGCAGCCACTTATGCCAGCCGAGGCGTCCGCGTTAACGTAGTCGCGCCGGGTATGACAGAAACCGCCATGGCCAAGCCAATTCTCGGCTCAGAGCAAGCGCGGAAAATCAGCGAGGCCATGCATCCTCTGGGCCGCATTGGCCAAGCCGAAGAGGTCGCCGCCTTAATCACGCACCTTTTGTCTGACCAAGCCAGCTGGATCACCGGGCAAGTCTTCTCCATCGATGGCGGACTCTCCAAGATACACCCTCGCCCAAAAATCTAAGTACAGCATTGAGCGTAAACGGATTCGAAGCCCAGCGCCCTTCTCTATGACTTGGTGCCCCCTCGATGGGCGCCGAGAGGGTGCGCCTGCCCCTTCTCCAAGCTTCCTCCTGTAGGCCATCCACTGGAGCACAAAAACATTGCGGCCATCTGGCTAATTAAAGCAGGCTTTGCGTGTGAATCATTTTCATGACGATCCTCTCTTTCATCGTTTGCACAAGCACGCAGATAAGCGACTTGTGTTCGATCCCGAAATTCCCAGAAGCAAGCAATTACCCGCCTACAAGCGCTTCCTGGAACTAGAAAATAAAATGCTGGCCCGCGACCACCGGAACGGTGCGGGAGGCTTACAGGTTTGTCGTGCACGCTCTATCGTACTCGACGTGCTCGTCGAAAATCTTTTTATCGGGGCACTGGACACTTACTCCGCCAAGTTCGGACAAATCCCTGCGAAAATGTCCGTCCTGGCGACCGGTGGCTACGGGCGCGCTGAACTTAATCCACACAGCGATATCGATATTATGTTTCTCTATCCGAGAAGCGTAAAAGCATCTTCGTTCAAAGAATACCAGGCAGTGATTGCCGAAGAGATCCTTTACCCACTCTGGGACCTTGGCCTCAAGGTAGGACACGCATCCCGCAATATCCACGAAGCAATTTCCGAGGCAAGGTCAGAGGTTCACTCTAAGAATGCTATTTTGGAAAGCCGACTCATCACCGGTTCTCAATCGCTCTTTCAAGAGTTCTATCAAGCCTATGATCGTTACATAAGGAAGGAACGCCCGACCGAGTACATTAATCAGAGGCTGGCCGACCAAGCAGAACGTCACGCCAAATTCGGCGGAACGGTTTATCTCCAGGAACCAGACATCAAAAACGGGTGTGGCGGACTGCGCGATTACCAAAACATCGTTTGGATGGCCAATATTAAGCTCGCCTTAAAATCTTTCAAAGACCTTCAAAAAGCCGGATTCCTACGCCCTGACGAAGACAAGGCGATGGTCGAGGCCTACGATTTCCTGCTCCGCGTCCGTACAGAACTTCATCTCGGGAGCCGCAAACCCACAGACCACCTTGATTTGGAAACCCAGCCAAAGGTGGCCCTCGGCCTGGGCTATACGCAGAAAGATATTTTCGAGCGCGTAGAGGCTTTCATGCGCGACTACTACACCGCCGTCAGGACTATTTTTCGGACTTCTCAGCAACTTGAAAAACGGCTGGCCCTCACCGATACCGAAAATGGGGGAAAGATCACTTTTAAAGAAGCGCTTCGCGCGCACCGCAGCCGAGGGGGAAAGCGTATCGACGGCTTTATTGTCGACGGCAAAGTGCTCTCCGCGGACTCCAAAAACCCCTTTAAAAAAGACCCCGACCGGATGATCCGGGTCTTCAGAATCATCCAACAATTCGGAATCGAGCTAGACTTCGATCTCGAATACCTTATCTCCCGATCACTACCCCTTATCACAAATAAGGTGATCCGCAGCCCCTCGGCAATTCGTAGCTTTCTCGCCATCCTGAACAGCCCGGGTGAAGTCTACCCCACCTTGATTCAAATGCATGAATTAGGTGTGCTAGGCCGCTTCCTCCCTGAGTTCGGTAAGCTTACCTGCATGGTCCAACACGAATATTATCACCGATACACCGCAGATGTTCACGTACTGAATACCATTCGGGAACTGGATAATGTCTTCCAAAAGCACGAGGATATTCACCCGGATTACTTAAACGAACTTAGGAAAACAGACGATCCCGCCCTCCTCTACCTAATTCTCCTTCTTCACGATATCGGTAAAGCAGAGGGCATCAAGGGCCATGCAATCAGCGGAGTAAAAATCGCTCGGCCCATCCTGAAGCGCTTTGGAATCAGTAAACCCGCCCAAGAGAAAATTTATTTTATTATTCAGGGCCACCTTGAAATGGCACGATTCTGGCAACGGTATGACTTGGATGACGAAGAAACTGCTGCCTCCTTTGCCAAGTTCACCGAGAATACTGACAACCTCCGGTATCTCTACGTACATACACTCTGCGATGCCAGAGGAACAGCACCCACACTCTGGAATGGTTACAAAGACAGCTCGCATCGGCTGCTTTTTAAGCGCACGCTGGAGCATCACTCCCACAGTGGTGATATCGTTTCAAGGAGGGAGGAAGAGCGCACAATGTTACTAAGTGATCTTCTCGAACGCCAAATAGACGGGATCTCCAACGAAGAAGTGGAGGCGCATTTCAACCTTTTACCGGAAAGGTATTTCATCAACAATTCTACCGATGAGATCGCCCTTCACATAAGGATGGTGCACGATCTCCTCCAAAAAATTCAGGATTCCAAATCGATCGGATCTCTCGTGCCCGTGATTGATTGGCGGGATGATCATGATGAGGGACTCAGTGTCGTCACTGTAGTGACTTGGGACCGTGCTGGCCTCTTTTACAAGCTGGCCGGTGCGCTCTCAGTCGCTGGCGTTAACATCCTAAATACCAAGGCAATTTCCAGATCCGACCACATTACCATCGATACCTTCTACGTAATCGAAGATGGTGGAGGCGTCGTTCGCGATAAAAACGCAAAATCCGTTTTTGAAGTGCAACTGAAGGAAGCCCTCGTCTACAACAAAGACCTCCTTCCCGAAATCATTGAGCAAGAGCGGAAGCAACAAGCGGCCTCGAAAAGCAAAAATCGAGAACTCTTGGCCGCGCCCTTCCCCCCGAGCGTCGAGGTCTATCACGAACTATCCCTTAAGCGGACCATTATTGAAGTCCAGGCCAACGATCGAATCGGACTTCTCTACAGGCTTTCGAGGCTCATTTTCGAAAAAGGCTTCGATATTACCTTCGCACGTATTTCCACGGAGCGAAAAGTCGCCATGGATACATTCTATATTGAAAACGTGACTCCCAAGGAAAGTACTTCCACTTCCAATTTACTGCTTTTAAGGGAAGGACTCAGCGCGATCGTGAATGAGGACTCACAAAACGGCGCAAGCGGCCTCAGCGGACTAAGGTAAGTTAAAAAGCCTGGCTTGCCCGACCACCGACTAGGGAACGCCGAGTTTTTGGTTGATCACGAAGAGCCCCTTTCCGGTCGCAACCGCAGAAGGGTCACGCCGCCTTCCCATCAATTTCCCATACCACCCGGCTAGACTCAGCACAAATTTACTGGAGCCGAGAATGCGTCCATCGCAAAAGCTTCGCCCCGGGGAAAGCATTGCCTCGGTTTTATTAATATCATTTCCAAGCTTAGACTTAAGCGTCTGTTGATAATTTCGAATACACTCCTCCGGAGAGCCTCCTAAACGTTTCATTACCCGGGCCTGTCCCTCCAGGGCGTAAGCATTTCCCAACCGCGCATCAGCATAACTGCAAAAACGATAATCCCGCGGATCTTTCACCAAACCCGCCCGAACCGGATTTAAGTCAATATACTGCGCCACCGCGAGCAGAGGCATCCCTGCCCCTTCAACCAAAACACTCTTAAATCGACCAGACCAAAGTGTACCAAAGCCCCCGGATTCGCGGTTGTACCAGATGCTAAATCGCAACTTGAGTGTCCGCATGTACGCAGAGATATCCCCCATCCGCGAGCGCAACCATGCCCTGAAGCGCTCCGCTGAGGGCCCCCCCTCGGCAAGACAAGCCGCTGCCGCCTCAACACTCATGGGGCGGTAAGTGCAAAGCTCTGTCCCGTACAAAGCCTCATAGCGCTTCAGCAATTCAGCGTCGTCGAGCGCCGCCACCGCGTCCACGCCGGGAGTTTCCAGCAGGACGTGGAAGTGATTGGACATCACGCAGTAAGCAAGTACACGCACCCCACAAAACCGAGCAACCTGGTAAATCATCTTTCGGAGCACCGCTTTTTCAACCTCGTGAAAAAGATAGCGCCCCTGAATCGTCCGACTCATGCAGTGATAACAACTCACCTCCGACCTTTTTATCCGAATACTCATACTGTGGTTTTATCCCCACAACTTCGAAACACACAATAACAAATCTGATTTGTTTAATTTTTTTATTTGATAAGGGGACAGGTTGAGACAGCTTCAAAGCAAAATGAGTAACATTCCCTCACAGTATGAACCCAAGGAAGTTGAAGCGCGCTGGTATAAGGCCTGGCAGGATGGCGGGTGTTTCCGCGCTGCGGTAGACAACGAGCGACCGGCGTACACCATTATGATTCCTCCGCCAAACGTGACGGGGATCTTGCACATGGGGCACATCCTGAACAATACGATCCAGGACATTCTCATCCGCCGGGCACGACAAGAGGGGAAGTCTGCGCTTTGGCTTCCGGGCACCGACCATGCTGGCATCGCAACGCAATCGAGGGTCGAGCGCCTACTCAGGGAAACTGAAGGCAAAACGCGCCACGATGTGGGACGTGAGGCCTTCTTTAAGCTCGCCTCGGATTGGCGGGATAAGCACGGCGGTTTGATTTTGGATCAGCTCAAGGCGATTGGCGCCTCCTGTGACTGGGAGCGCACGGCGCACACGCTGAATCCAGACTACAGCAAAGCGGTGCTCACCGCTTTTGTGAGACTTTACCAGCGAGGACACGTTTACCGCGGGAAGCGCATGGTGAACTGGTGCCCGGTAAGCCAAACGGCACTGTCTGACGAGGAGGTCATCATGAAACCTCAACAGAGCGTATTGTACAAGATGCGCTACGAGCTGGTCGATGAACCGGGCAGCTTCCTTGAAATTTCCACCACACGCCCGGAGACCATCATGGGTGACAGTGGGGTGGCGGTCCACCCGGAGGATGAACGCTACAAACACTTGATCGGGAAAACTGTATGGCGTCCTTTCCCCAGAGCGCAAATCCCAATCATCGGTGACTCCGTGGTGGACCGTGAGTTTGGAACAGGCGTGTTAAAAGTAACCCCGGCCCATGACAAAGCCGACTTTGACATTGGTAAGCGACACGGACTCGAAATTATCGATGTATTCAACGCAGACGGTACCCTGAATGAAAAGGCGGGACCAGAGTTCTCGGGGATGGAGCGTTTTGCAGCGCGCAAAGCCGCCGCAACTAAGTTAGCAGACCTGGGATTGCTCATTGAAGAAGAGGCCTACACGAACAACGTCGGTTTCTCCGAACGAGCGGATGTCCCGATCGAGCCGAGACTTTCGGAGCAATGGTTTTTACGCTACCCGAAAGTGGAGGAAGCAAAGGAGGTTGTTCGCCAAAACATCATCCAATTTCATCCAAAGCGCTGGGAAAAAGTGTACCTGCATTGGTTGGATAATATTCAGGACTGGTGTATCAGCCGCCAACTTTGGTGGGGACACCGCATCCCAGTATGGTACCGCAAAGGAGCAGACCGTAACCAACCGGAGAATCTCCATGTTTCGGTCGAAGGACCACCAGATCCGGAAAACTGGGAGCAGGAGGTGGATGTTTTGGATACCTGGGCTTCGTCCTGGCTCTGGCCACTGGCAACCCTTGGGTGGCCAGACAAGGACGCGGAGCAAAAGCGAGGCTTGGACTATTTCTATCCAACCTCGGTCCTGGCTACTGGTTTTGACATTATATTTTTCTGGGTGGCACGGATGATCATGGCTGGGCTTGAGTTCAAGGGAGACCCGCAGGACGCCCCAATGGATAAAGCCACCCTGAGGGCACGGGTGCCGTTTAAGGACGTCTACATCACGGGGCTGATACGTGACGAAAAGGGCCGGAAAATGTCTAAAAGTCTGGGGAATTCGCCAGATCCACTCGATTTGGTTGCGAAATACGGTGCGGATGCCCTCCGCTTCTGCGTGGTGAGCATTGCACCGCAGGGGCAGGATATCCGGTTCTCTGAGGAGCGGGTTGAGTCGGGTAAGAAGTTCTGTAACAAGCTTTGGAATGTCTGTCGGTTCCGTCGGATGCAGGCTTCCGAGACGCACGACCTTTCCAGTTTGGCAGCAATTCTGGACCGGATTTCTCCGCAAGCACTGGATGGGGATGATTACGCAATTCTGTCAAAATTAAGCCATTGCCTTGATGCAGTTGATGCGGGGCTGAAGAAGTTCGAGTTCGCCAACGTAACGGGCCACATCTACAGTTTTTTCTGGAATGACTACTGCGACTGGTATGTTGAAGTTTCCAAATCGAAACTCGAGCACGCAGCGACCAAAGACTCCTGCCTCGCAATTCAGGACTTGGTCATCCGCCAGTTGCTTTTGATCCTTCACCCCTTTACGCCATTTATCACGGAAGAGCTTTGGCAATTGCTGGGGTACAGCACGCCCGGCACCTTTATTCAGGATAGCAACCCGGGAACGGGGGCCTCACTTGAAGCAGCGTTACAAAACGCGGGGCTGCGGATAGATCGGGATGCCGTGAAAGAAATCGAATCAGTTCGTGAGCTAGTCTCCCAGGCGAGGGCACTCAAGGCTCAGTACAACCTCAGTTCCAAGCGCGATGTCCCCTTCTTTTACAGCGCAGATGCGGCCAGTACAGCGGTGATTAAGCGTAACGAAGAAAAAATTCTGAAAATCGCTGGTTTAGGAAAGTTGGAGGCAGTCACCAGTCCTCCAGAAAATCTACCTGCCACAGTGGTGAGTCTGGGGTCCCTCTTTTTGGACTTATCGAGCTCCATTGATCTTGAGGGTGAGCGAACGAGGTTAAGCAAAGAGCTGGAAAAGCTCAATAAAGCGGTTGCCGTGGGCGAGGCCAAGCTGAACAACCCGAAGTTCAAGGATAAGGCGCCTGCCGCCGTAGTCGCGGGTGCCCAAGCTCAGCTGCGTGAAACGCAAGAGCGACGAGACGAGGTCCAACGTCTGTTGGCGGCGCTTTAGTCCACGCCTGCGGAGGGGCCGCAACCCCACCGGGGCATACTGGGGGTTTATTGTTTTAGCTGAACTAAAGTCGCGCCCCACCCGCCCTGATTGGCGGGGGCGAGGGCGAAGGAGCGCACATCGTCTCTTTTCCGAAGCAGTGCATGCACGGTTTCGCGAAGGGTACCAATCCCCTTGCCGTGTATAATCCGAACCGTCCAGATACCCCTGTCCCTACACTCGTCCAGATAATGAGGGACCAGAGATTTAACCTCGTTGGGCCGAAAAGTGTGGAGGTCAAGGACTCCATCGATGGGATATTCCGTGGGTTCCATGGGGAAAGGGTAGACCGTGACGGTCCTTTTAGGCAAACGAAAGCCGTCAAAAGCGTTTTACGCCTCCCCGCTTGTTTCGAAAACGCTTACTTCAAGCGATTTCGGCAAACACCTGCATTATTCTTCGAACTAACGACAGACGAACAAGGAAAAGGACGTCCATAAAACCAAACTGATTTACCCACTTCAGGGAATTAAGGGGCATAGAAGGTTGACAGCTAAGGGATCTTGGATGGTAAATCTCATATTTATCGCATGTCTTTAAGTCGCATAGTTATCACCGGAGTGGGTTTAACCTCACCGAATGGCAACACCATCGGGGAATTCCGCACTAATCTCCTAGAGGGAAGGCCCCGCATACAGGAAATCGAGATGAGGTACATGGGGAGAGTCCCGGCCGGGGTTTGTGACTTTGACACGAAAAAACACCAAACCCGGCGAGAACTGCGGGTCGGCACGCGTGCGGGAAGCATTGCGATTTACTGTGCTCACGAAGCCATTGCTTCCGCGGGGATCACCCTTGATGAGATAGACCGCTCCCGTGTGGGGGTTTATGTTGGGACCACGGAACACGGAAATGTGGAGACGGAGAACGAGATCTACAACATATCCAAATTTGATTACGACACGCGCTACTGGACGCATCACCACAACCCGCGGACGGTGGCCAATAATCCGGCTGGTGAGATTACCATAAACATGGGGATTACGGGTCCTCACTACGCGATTGGGGCGGCTTGTGCTGCGGGTAATGCTGGAATCATTCAAGCCGTACAGATGCTACGCCTCGGAGAAGTCGATTACGCCTTGGCTGGCGGAGTCAGTGAGAGCATCCACACCTTTGGTATTTTCGCCGGTTTCAAAAGTCAGGGAGCCCTCGGACGTCATGATGATCCGAACAAGGCAAGTCGGCCCTTTGACATGTCACGGAACGGAATAGTGGTGAGTGAAGGCGGTTGCCTCTATACTTTGGAGCGTTTGGAGGATGCCCAGCGCCGGGGTGCTCCGATTATCGCGGAAATCACCGGATACCACATGAATTCAGATGCCAGCGATTATGTCTTGCCGAATCCCGAACGACAGGCGGAATGCATGAAGACCGCACTGAAACGAGCCGGCCTGAAGGCGGATGACGTTGATATTGTGAACACCCACGCAACCTCGACCCCGCAGGGCGACATCCAGGAATGCGCGGCGGTGCGGGAAGTCTTTGGTGAAAGTAAGCGGACTTACGTAAATAATACCAAAGGGTTTATCGGGCATGCCATGGGAGCTGCGGGAGCGCTTGAGCTCGCGGGGAATTTGCCTGCCTTTGAAGACAATACGATTCACCCCTGCATTAACGTAGAAGAACTCGATCCGAAATGTGCGCTCCCTAATCTCGTCTTGAACGAGTCACGGAAAGTTGACGCCGTCGAAGTTATCCTTAATAATTCATTCGGAATGTTGGGTATCAACTCAGCGCTCATCGTCTCTAAATTCAAGGGGTAACAGATAAAAAACACAACGGCTCCCACAGGCTCTCCGGAGCGAAGCACTTTAAGTAAAATAACATGACTGAAGATCAGGTAAAAAAAATCGTCACTGACATCATCGAGGAAATCGCTCCAGACGAGGATGTTTCCGATCTAAAATCCGATATCCGGCTGAGAGATCAGCTGGATCTGGATTCGATGGACTTTTTGGACATTGTAATGGAGCTGCGCAAGCAGCACGGGATAGAAGTTCCCGAAGAGGATTATCCTGAGCTCGCTTCGCTCGACAGTTGTGCGGCCTACCTGACGCCCAAATTTAATGCCAAATAGGTGGCTGAGACTCTAGTGTACCTGTGGCCCGTGCCCCGGAAAGTTTGGAAGGCGCACACTTTGATGTGGTCATCATTGGTGCTGGCATGGCTGGACTTGCGGCGGGTATACGCTTGGCCCTTGCAGACAAACGGGTCATTATTTTAGAGCGTCACAACGCTTCCGGTGGACTAAACAGCTTTTACAGTATCGATGGCCGCAAGTATGACGTCGGCTTACATGCAATGACGAACTATGTGCCGGCGGGCACCAAGGGAACACCCTTGGTAAAATTGCTTCGCCAGCTTCGGATTGATCGGGATGCACTGGACCTTTGTGAGCAAAATGGTTCCCGGATAGTCTTTCCCGAACACTC
>PWZW01000163.1 GCA_003567255.1 Puniceicoccaceae bacterium
GGTTTCAATCGCAACGTTTTTAAAGCGCATCGGGTGCTGGCTTTTGAGTTTCAGGCCGCATGGCCAGACGTACGACTTCCTTGTCAAAGTAGTTGAGGTCCATGCCCGCGTTAACCACAAGGCCTTGCCCATTTATTCCGCTGGATGCCGGGCTCAATAAAAAGGCAACGGTGTTGGCGACTTCCTCGGTGCGGAGAGCCGCTTTGCGAAAAGTAAGCTTTTCCGCATACAAATAACTTTCAAGGTAACCGGGAATTCCAGCGGACGCACTGGTTTTCAGCGGACCAGCGTTGACCGTGTTAAAGCGCACTTTGGTGTCTGCACTGAAGGATTTGGCGAGGTTGCGTGAAGCCGTCTCAAGGGCGGCTTTCACCGGTGCCATGTAACCGTAGTTTTCTGCCGTTACGTCCGTGGATGAAATTCCGATTGAGACCACCGAGGCGTCTTCGTTTAAATACGGCTTCAATTCACGGGCCACTTCCACCAGGGAAAAGGCCGAGATCGCCGTAGCCTGCAAAAAGTCCTCCCGTTTCGTTTCGTGAAACGGTTTAAATCCTTCGGAATAGTTGGCGAAGGCGATGGAGTGGACGACGCCGTCCAAAGGCTTTCCCGATTGGCCGAGCGTATTCGCCAGAGCAACCACCTCATCCGCGCGCTCAACGTCGCAAATGTGGACTTCACGGTCACCCAGAAGTTTCCCAAGACTTTGCTTTCTTGCCTCCGAACGAACGCTGTAGACAACCTCCGCTCCCTCGGCCTCAAGAATTTGGGCCACTTTCCAAGCCACACTTTTTCGATTTGCCACACCCATGATAAGGATGCGCCTGCCTTCAAAACCCAAATACGTCATTGCCCACCCCCCTCTATCATAGCCAAGGCAAATTCAATTGTCAGGGCGACTTTGCTCCCGTTAAGCACTTTACCCTTCAGGAAATGAAATTTGGAGAGGGTCTCGATCATCGTCACCGAAATCGTCAAGGTGTCTCCGGGCTTCACCATGCTTTTGAACCGGGCATCACGAATCCGTGACAGGACGGGCGTAACCTCGTGGAGCGACTTACCCTCGGCCTCTATTTGCTTGGCGAGGTAGATCGCACCGGTCTGAAAAACGGACTCACACAAAAGTACGCCGGGCATGATGGGATTCCCCGGATAATGGCCCTCAAACTGAGGTTCATCGGCCCGAATCGTGCGCTCACAGACCGCACCCTCCGCAGTAATCTCAATGATTTTATCAACAAAGAGGAAGGGTGGCCGATGGGGAATAGTTTTGTAAATCGTTTCCATAAAAACTTCAAAACCCGCAATTTGACACCGTGCGTCCGCAGATTCAACCTCCAAGCTCGCTTACTTTTTCCTAACGGGTTTCTCCGTCAGGATCATTTTGATCGGCAATCCGTTTACCCACACCACCGTGAGCCTCCTTGAATTTATCATCCTAGCCCCCGTTTCGCTCTTTCTGATCATCAATCCGTTTTCAACGGCGCCGGCATTTCTTTCCATGACGGAGGGAGATGATCGGGCGACGCGCATCCGCATGCTACGGATCGGTTGCAGCGTCGCCGGCGCGGTGGTCCTGTTTTTTGCGATCACCGGTCAGTTTCTTTTTTCCATTTTGGGAATCACCATTCCCGCACTTCAAATCGCCGGCGGGATCCTGCTTTTTGTCATTGGCTTCGACATGCTGCGCCTGCCGGACTCTCCCAGCCGATTTTCTCCGGAGGAGCAAAAGATCGCCACTCGGATGGACGATGTCGCCATCACCCCACTGGCGATTCCACTGCTTTGTGGCCCCGGTTCAATCTCCACCGTCATCATCCTGCAAACTCAGGCGGTGAGTCTGGTTTATAACGTGGCCCTCATGATCACTGTGCCCGTCGTCTACGCGGCTTGCTACTTTGTCCTTCGGCTCTCCGTAACCAGTTCAAAGTGGCTTAACCCAATTGTACTCCGAGTGCTCCGACGCATCATGGGCCTGCTGTTTGCCACTATTGCGGTTCAATTCGTGATCAATGGCATCGAAAATCTCCCCTTTGTTTTCGGGGGAATCGACTAAGCCAACCCACCTAAGCTCCGTACTCTTCGAGAGTATAGATGAAGAGCGCCTCCACTTTCCTTCGAGCCCAGGGGGTCCTTCGTAAAAACTTAAGGCTGGAGGACACCGAAGGATCGTAGCGAAAGCAGCGAATATCAATTCGCTCCGCCAAACCTTCCCACCCGTAATAATCAACCAAACTCGAAACTATCTTTTCGAGGGTCATCCCATGTAGCGGGTCTTTAGGCGTTTGCTCAGGCATGTTTCTGTCTACAATAAGTGAACAAGGTAAGTTTCAGTGCAAATGACTCCGACGGGGGAAGCAAGTTTTTGCGGTTAGGTGAGCGGGTGCCCAACCGCGGCCTCCCCGGCGACCGTCCCCGTGGCAAAGCACCCCTGCAAAAGAAATCCACCGGTGGGCGCTTCCCATGCGAGCATTTCTCCAGCACAAAAAACCCCGGGAAGGCGTCGCAGCATCAAATGCTTGTCCAAAGCGGCCCAAGCCACACCACCAGCTGTGGAAATCGCTTCTTCGATGGGTCGCGGCTTGCTCAACGGGATACGGCAAGCTTTGACCCAAGTCGCCAGAGCTTCCGCGCTCGGCGGCTCACCATAAAAGTGCTTCACCAAGAGCCCGGCTGCTCGCGGCAGCTTCCAGCGAACCTCTGCTTCTGCCAGAAAACCACGGCGGACTGACTCCATCTTCTGCACTAACTGCGCGACCGTGAAGCTTGGTTTAAAATCCACCTCAATGATTGGCTTTCCCGCTTTCCTTAAGATCGGACCCAAGGTGTAGACGGGAGTCCCTTCGACACCATAACGGGTAAGCATTAACTCTCCCTGAATTTCCCGGCCTCCAGCCCTCACCCGCAAATTATGCAGGGGCGCCCCATCCACCCTGGCCAACGTCTCCGCCGGCAAAGCAAACTCCCAGCCGCAATTCGCCGCGGCCAGCGGAGTCACCGGAATCCCCAAATCCTCAAATAGCGGCACCCATCCACCATCGGAACCGGTTTGCGGCCAAGAGGCGCCTCCCAATGCGAAAATAATCACATCGGTCAGAACGCGGACTTCGCCCTCCGGGCACTGGAAATGTAAGCCAAAGCCGCTGCCTGCGGTTCGCGGATCCAAGCCCACCCACCGGTGGTTCATCGCAAAGTGCACTCCTTCGGCCCGCAAGCGCAACACCCAGCGCCGCAGTAAGGGAGCCGCCTTTTTCCCGACCGGAAAAACTTTTCCGCTGGAGGCCTCGAAGGTGTCCACTCCCAAGTCCATCGCCCACTTCCTTAAATCATCCGGACCAAAAGCATCCAAATACCGCGCCCATTCACCCGACACCAGGCCCTCACCCGAGTATTGGTTCGGGAAAACCGCAGGCGACATCACGTTGGTCAAATTTAAGCCGCTCTTTCCAGCGACCAAAAACTTCCGTCCAACAGATGGCTTGCCATCGTAGATTGTGACGCGCAACCCAGCCCTGACGCCGACCTCGGCAGCCCTTAATCCGGCAGGCCCGCCTCCGATAACTGCGAGCTCACGCTGAGGCATCACCCCACTTCCAATTCAGCCTTCCACTCGGCAATCCTTGCGGCAACCTGCTTGGGACCGGGCATGCCCACCCGATCGCGGGCCGCCAAAGCCTGCTCAAGATTAAATACTTCCACCCAATCCTCCGCCAGCGCCGCATGCACTTCACTGACTTTGGCAAAAGGAAGTTTGTTCAGGGGACACCGTTCGCTTTCCGCCAATCCCACCAGTGCACCGACCACGTGGTGAGCGTCCCGGAAAGCGACGCCCTTGCGCACCAAATAATCCACAACATCGGTGGCCAAAAGCAGAGGATCCTCCACCGCCTTGGCGCAGCGGACACGGTTGAGCTCTACTCCCGGCAAACAGGCCGCAATCACATCCAAAACCAGAGCAACCTGATCAAAGGCATCAAACACCGGCGGCTTATCCTCCTGCAAATCGCGATTGTAAGTCAGTGGCAGCCCCTTAACCATCATCAGCAAAGCGGTGAGGCTCCCGGCAATGCGGCCCGACTTACCCCGAATCAGCTCAAATGCGTCTGGATTCTTTTTTTGCGGCATCAAGCTCGACCCTGTCGTAAAAGTGTCCGGTAGATGCACAAAACCAAACTCGGCAGAATTCCAGAGGATAAAGTCTTCTGATAAACGCGAGGCGTGCACGCCAACAAGGGAGCAGGCCGAACTGAATTCTATGAATAGGTCCCGATCACTGACCGCATCCATACCATTTCTAGTGAGGCGGGGGTTTCCGGAAGCGTCCACGAAGCCAAGCTCCCGGGCAACAAACTCACGATCAATCGGTAAGGTCGTTCCCGCAATGGCGCCGGAGCCGAGAGGACACACATTGGCACGTTCACGGATTTGCGCGAACCGCTCGGCATCGCGATCAAACATTTCCACATAGGCCAGAAGATGGTGCGCGAAAGAAACCGGTTGCGCCCGCTGCAAATGCGTATAACCGGGAATGATGACGTCTTGCGTCCGCTCGGCCAAAGCAAGCAACGACGCCATGGCGTTGCGCAAACGGACAATCACATGCTCGCAGTGGGCCCGAAACCATAGGCGCATATCCGTCGCCACCTGATCATTGCGACTACGGGCAGTGTGGAGCTTTGCCGCCGCGGGCACCCGCGCCGTGAGGGCTTGCTCAATATTCATGTGAACATCCTCCAACTCGGCTTTCCAAGTGAACCCTCCCGCCTCAATCTCCCGAAGGAGCTCATCCAGTCCGTCACCTATCTCAGCGGCTTCGGCCTCCGTCAAAATCCCGATATGGGCTAACATTTTTGCCTGAGCTTTACTCCCCTGCACGTCATATTCAGCCAAGCGCGCATCAAAGGAGACCGATTCGCCGATGCGGACCATCAACTCTGCCGGCCCTTCGGAAAAACGCCCGCCCCAGGTAAGTTGTTTCTTTTCCATGCTGCCATGCTCATTCTCAAAGCTTAATTAGCAAATCAAATTAACCAAAAAATTAAATCTGATTTAATATTGACTTTAGTTTTCGTTGTTTTTGGATCAAAACAATGAAATTTCCATCAACGGGCGGGGTTTATCACTGCATGAGTCGATGCGTGCAAGGGCGGCATTTATTGAATCGGGAGGCGCAGGCGGTCTTTCGGCGTATGCTCCGCCAAGTGGCTGAATTTTCAGGCATTGAGGTGATCACCTTTTGCGTGATGCAGAATCATTTCCACATCCTCATCAGAGTCCCTCCGAAACAAACGGTGCCCTCAGATGCGGAGCTTGAGCGGCGTTACGGTCTCCTTTATACAGCGAAATCAAAGTACGCCCCGATGCCCCCTTATTTGGTCGCCCAGACACTGGCAGGCGAGAACAGCGAACCTCTGCGAACGTGGTTACTGCGAAGAATGCACAGTGTTTCGGAGTTCATGCGTACCTTGAATCTACGCTTTAGCCTTTGGTACAACCGAACGCACGCTGTCTTTGGCGCTGCTTGGGCAGGACGTTATAAAGCGGTTTTAATCGAGGATAAGCCCTCCCTGGTTACCACGGGGGCGGCCTACATCGATTTAAATCCTGTGCGCGCCGGCTTGGTCAAGGACCCCAAGGACTACCGTTTTTCAGGTTACGGAGAAGCCGCTGCTGGTCAATTCGACGCAAACCGTGGGATTTGTCGCTTGATGCAGTCAAAAGGCAGCGACCCCGCCAGTCGATTGGCCGCGTATCGATGCCTGCTTTTCTGCCGGGCGCTGCGCGGCGCACGGGGCCGCGCGACGGTTGATGAAGCAGTCGCAGAGCGTGTTTTAAAAAAGGAGCGGGGTGTGCTGCCTCTCCCAACTTTAGCCGCATTACGTTTGAAATTTTTAGTGGGAAGCGCGGTGCTGGGGTCGCAGCCCTTCGTGCGGAAATTCATCTCGAACGAAACGCGGAAACGACCGGCCGAAACTGGTATCGCGGGACTTTGTGCCTTGCGTATGCCCCGCCCTTGAAAGCAGGGGACCAGCGGCGATGCCGAAGGCACTCCGAATGGAAATGTTAAGATCCCAAGGTCGTGATCAGTGTGCCGCAGCGTCCAAGGAGCGAGCGAGCCGAGCCAGAACCCGGTCCTTTCCGAGAACAGTTAACATGGGCAACAAATCAGGGCCCCCACTCTGCCCACTCAAGGCAAAGCGCAGGACGGGGAACCAGGAAAAGACCTTTGCGCCTTGGGCATCCGCAGCTGCCTGCAGGGTGGCCTCCAAGTTTGGAACCTCAAAGGGCTCCACGTCGGAAAGCAATGCCACGAGGAGATCAAGCACCTCGGTAAAGTCGGACCTTCCGGCAATTTTCTTGGTTGCCTTGGGATCCTGCGTAAAGTCTTCGCGAAAGAAGTACGCGAGGTAGTCCGGCAAATCCTCAATTGAGCGTGCTTTGGGCTGACAGAGTTTAAGGACCTTTTGAAGATAGTCCTCATCAGCCGCTTCATCAAGTACTTTGGCCTCCGCGAGCACGGGACGCGCCAGCCACGCAAAACTCTCCACCGGAAGCTCGCGAAGGTACTCTGTATTCAACGACGAAAGCTTTCGCTCATCGAAGCGTGCGTTCCCCTTATTAATACCTTTAAAATCGAAAGCCTCAATAATATCCTCGATCGGCATCTTCTCCCGGTCGTCCTTGGGATTCCACCCGAGAAGGCACAGGTAGTTACGTACCGCCTCAGGCAGGAAATGCCGCTTTGCGTACTCCTCAATCAAGGCCCCTTGGTCGCGCTTACTCATCTTCCCTGGACCGCTCTGCTTGAGAATGAGAGGGATGTGCGCGAACTGTGGAAGTGGCGCTCCAAAAGCCTGAAACAATTCGGCATGCTTGCTGGTGTTGGAAAGGTGGTCTTCCCCGCGGATAACGTGGGTGATCCCCATTTCAATATCATCGACCACATTTACAAAGTGAAAGACCGGATCACCGGTATTTCGGAAAATAACAAAGTCTGTCTCTTCGGAGCGTTCAACCCGCCCCCGCACGGCATCCTCAATAACGATCGGCTTGGAGCGCACTTTCTCGACCTCGCTTTTTTTAAAATCGTCGTAAGCAGTATAACGCTCCCCTTCCAGCCGAAACCAAACGGCCCCGTCCTTTTCATAGGCGCGACCGCTGGCTAGCAAACGATCTCTATACGCGGCATAGATATCTGCCCGCTGGCTTTGAAAATAAGGTCCGGCACCGCCACCAACCTCCGGCCCCTCGTCCCAATTAAGCCCCAACCAACGCATGCCCTCCAACAAAACGCGGAGTGACTCGTCGGTGTTGCGCGCCTTGTCGGTATCCTCGATCCGGAGCACAAAAGTACCGCCCACGTGCCGAGCGTAAAGCCAGTTAAAAAGGGCAGTCCGGGCACTTCCAATATGAAAGAAGCCTGTCGGGCTGGGAGCAAAGCGAACGCGAACTTGAGAAGATTCAGACATAGCGGAAAGGAATAAATTTATTTGCAAGGTTGCTCAACTCACCGACCACGGACAAAGCTAAACACATGTACACACGCGAAGGAAACGAGCGCAAGGGGCGAGTCAATGTCGATCATGCAATCGAGCGCATTCAAACCCTTGCCCGGATAAACCGATTTGATTGTGAACCTTTTGGCTATGCGGACGGGCAACCGCTTTTTGCGCTTCATCGGAAAGCCAACACCACTGCGGCTCCCACGGTTTATCTCTCCGCTGGCATCCATGGCGACGAACCTGCGGGCCCGCTCGCCATCCTCCACTTGCTCGGCAAAAAAAAGCTGCCGGAAGCTATTAACTGGTGGATTTTTCCGCTCTTAAATCCAAGTGGGTTTGCCCGCGGGCAGCGGGAAAACGCCCACGGGCAAGACTTGAACCGCGCCTACCACTTCCCACCCGGCCACGAGGCCACTGCCGAAGTCGGCGCCCACAAAGCGTACCTGAACAAGCACTGCACTCAGATTGATCTCGCACTCTACCTTCATGAAGACTGGGAAGCCGAGGGGGCTTACCTTTACGAGCTGAATTTCGCGGATTCCCCAAGCTTGGCGCAACCAATCCTCCGTTCAATTCAGCCTCAGATTGCGATTGAGCAGGCCGAAGAAGTGGACGGACATACTGTGCACAGGGGCATCATCAAACCGGAAACGGTTCCGGAAAATCCGGAAGGGCTCCCCGAGAGCATCTACATTTACCAACGGTTTGGGCTCAGCCGGAGTTACACGATTGAGACCCCCAGCAGCCTCCCTGTCGCTACCCGGATGGAGGCCTTGGGTGCGGCAGTTCTGGCAGCCACCCGCTCGATGGGCACTTCCCCGCCGGCGTGATGCCACATTTTGCTGGTGCTTCTGCAATCCCCGTGGGATCTTTTTAAAGCATATGCTGTTCTATTTGGCGCAGACCTGTTACCCGACGGCGCAGGCGTCTTTTGACTGCGGCAGCCTGCTCCCAAGCTTTTGTCGCTGTCCAAGGTTCCTTTGGCACAAAAACGCACCCCACAACGAGGGACGAGCGACTAATGAAAACGAAGCTTCGCGAAGCCGAGTTGCTGAACCAAGGATCGGCTGCCCTCTTCAGGGAAGCGAGGCAATGGTTCAGGCTTACCATCGATGGCGGACGTGTCGCAGGAGGGACGGAACCACGGAGCTCAACTGCTGGCCTGGGCGTCGCAGATTGAAGCAGGCCTTCAGCCTGCAACGACTTGGATAGCCGGATACCCAGGGCGCTGCCCTGGGCAATGTTAAGCGACGCCGTTGGCGTCAGGAGCGTTTAAGGCCAACGGCCTTATGCACCCTAGCCCAGCGTAACGCGCTGGGTCGGATGGCAAAAAGAAATTTCGCAGGCTGCAAGCCTGCCTCAACACCTTGGTGGCGAACCCTCTGCCTTAAACGACGCTACACATCACACGATGGTCGCTGAAGATTCATTTTGCTGAAATAGGAAATTCCGTTTCGGATACGTCGGGAGCTTGCCGTGGGAAAACTAAATTTCCTCGCGTTGTTCGGCTACGTAAACTTGATCGAAAGGGTGAGAATCGGACTAACAGGTGGGATTGGTTGCGGGAAAAGTACCGTTGTCCAGTTGCTGAAGCAACGCGGTTGGGCTTGTCAGGAGGCGGACGCCATCGTGCGTGAGCTTCTGAGCACGGATGCGGGCGTAAGGAAAGGCATCGCCGATAAATTTGGGACAAGCGTCCTGGATGCAAATGGGCAAATCGACCGTCAACAGCTGGCAGCGCATGTTTTTTCTGATCCCGAAGCCCTGCGTTGGCTGGAGGCACTGCTCCACCCGAAGGTGAGCGAAACTTGGCGGAGCGCCTTGGATGCCGCCCCCGGACGCAGGTGGGTGGTTGAGATACCGTTGCTTTTTGAGAAGGATCTTGGCGGTTTTTTCGATGCGAACATCTGTGTGGAAAGCACACCGGCTATCGTAAATGAGCGCATGAAAGCGCGCGGCTTCGAGGCCTCAGAGGTGGAAGCCCGCGCCGCAAGGCAACTTCCTCTTGCTACTAAAATCGAGCGGGCTGATTTCGTCATCTCCAACTCTGGCAAGCTGGAGTACTTGACTGCGCAGGTGGACCTACTTGA
>PWZW01000042.1 GCA_003567255.1 Puniceicoccaceae bacterium
CAAAACAGTTAACTATTTATGGCGAAGGAAGACTATTACAACTTACTCGGTGTCGAACGTGGCGCGAGTGCTGACGAATTGAAAAAGGCTTACCGCAAACTGGCGGTCAAATACCACCCGGACAAGAATCCGGGAGATGCTGCAGCCGAAGCCAAATTTAAAGAAATTTCGGAGGCTTACGACGTATTGAAAGATGCAGACAAGCGCGCGGCTTACGATCGCTACGGGCATGCCGCTTTCCAAGGCGCGGGTGGGGGTGCCGGCGGCGGTGGAGGTGGTGGTTTTCACGATCCCTTCGATGTCTTCCGTGAGGTCTTTGGTGGCGGTCGTAGTCGCAGCGGCGGTGGCGGAGCCGGAGGAATCTTTGAGGAATTTTTTGGTGGCGGCGGTGGCTCTGGCGGCGGAGTGGACAACCGTGGAGCGGACCTACGGTACGATCTGGAACTAACGCTGGAGGAGGCGGCTAAAGGAGTAGAGAAAGAGATCAGC
Organism: Puniceicoccaceae bacterium; assembly: GCA_003567255.1. Lineage (GTDB taxonomy): Bacteria > Verrucomicrobiota > Verrucomicrobiia > Opitutales > Coraliomargaritaceae > T3Sed10-183. The sequence goes on from PWZW01000042.1 coordinate 490, forward strand.
TACCGCCGTCCGGTCACTTGTAAAAAGTGCAGCGGTTCGGGAGCCGAGCCGGGTTCGAAAAAAGTAACCTGTCCGACGTGTAATGGCGCTGGCCAAGTGGTCTCTTCGCGTGGCTTTATCAGCTATCGTCAAGTTTGCCCGACCTGTCATGGTGCCGGGGTGGTGATTGAAAAACCGTGCTCCGCCTGTAACGGAGAAGGACGGGTAATGGAGACCAGCAAAGCAAAACTCCGTATTCCCGCCGGTGTCGACACGGGCTCAAAATTGCGTTCAGCCGGGAAGGGCGAGGCCGGCCGGATGGGGGGCGAGGCGGGTGATCTGTACGTTATCCTGCATGTCAAAGAGCACGAGTTGTTTGAGCGCCACGGGGTGGACCTCTTTTGTGAAATACCAATCAAGTTCACTCTGGCTGCCTTGGGCGGCACGATTGATGTGCCAACGCTCTTTGGGAAGGGCTCTTTGAAAATCCCCGGTGGAACGCAAACAGGTACCACCTTTCGCTTGCGTGGCCAAGGGATGCCCAAGCTCCGGAGCGATGCCAAAGGGGATCTTCTGGTTCGGGTTCAGGTGGAAGTCCCGAAAAAACTAAGTTCAGCCGAGCGAAGCAAGTTGGAAGAGTACGCGGAGGTGTGCGGCGATCCCGCAAACCCGACCGGGGCGAGCTTTGTGAAAAAAGCGAAGCGGTTTTTCGGCGACAAATGAAAACGACGAGCATTTGTGCCAGGTTGCTCACGATTGCCCCTACAAATATCCTTGGAGGGAGTCGGCCGTGAGCTTTAACGTCGTCATCCTGGGCTCCGGCAGAGGTTCTAACGCGCAAGCCCTGTTGGAAGCGGAGCGTTCCGGCAATCTTGGCGACGCGCGTATCGTCGCCCTCTTTAGCGACCAAGCAGAGGCCAGAATCTTATCACTGGGCGAAAAATATGGGAAACCTGCGCGTTACCTTGACCCCGGGCGCAAAGGAGCCCGTTTTTCAAGGGAAGGGGAAGCCCTATACGTGAAGGAAATTAAGGTTTACGAGCCGCGGTTGATTGTATTAGCGGGGTTCATGAGGATTGTCGCGGAGCCCTTTATAAAAGCCTTTGGTGGACGGGTCATCAATTTACACCCCAGCTTACTTCCGGCATTTCCCGGGCTTGATTCCCTGGGGCAGGCCATTGCGGCAGGCGTGCGGATCGCTGGTTGCACGGTGCACTGGGTTACGGCAGAGCTTGACGCGGGCCCGATCATCGACCAGCAAGCCTTCCGCATTGATCCTGGCGCGAGCCGACCCGAATTGGAGGGTAAACTGCGCGCGGCAGAGCACAATCTCCTACCGGAAGTGGTTTGCCGGTTGAGTAAGGGGGAATCTTCCCCGCCTTTTTAAACGGCACCACTGCCACCCACAAATTTATCTGATGACTGAATCAAACTCACAGTACGAGCTCACGGCGATCATTCCGGACAGCCTGATTGAACCCCTGGAAAGTTATTTCTTCGAACTGCCGGACTGCCGATGGGGGCTCATGCAAAAAGAAAAAGGCGATCCCTTCTCTATTTTTGGCTATTTCGCGGATGAGGCGGCGGCTCTGGCCGCACTGGACGAGTTGCGGACAGAGTTTCCCGATTTACCCGCGGAGTTTAATGGCGTGGAAATTGCGGACGAGACTTGGCAATTCGCCTACAAAGCATTTGTGCAGCCCTGGTCGGATCGCCGCTTGCACTGGATACCGCTTTGGGAAAGGGAAAACCTTAGCCCGCCGGAAGGTGCGGCGGTGGTTTATCTAGACGCCGGTATGGCGTTTGGTACCGGCAGCCACGAAACGACCCGGCTTTGTGCGCGTCGTCTTCAGGATTTTCAACTGCAACAAGCAAGTGACGCCCTCGCCGGTGTGCGGGTCATTGATGCCGGTTGTGGTTCAGGGGTTTTGGCCCTCTCGGCCGTTGCGCTCGGCTTTAAGGACGTTTACGCCTTTGATTTTGATCCAGACGCGATCAAGGTTTGCCGGGATAATGAGCGAGACAACCCTCACCTGGATCGGGTCACCTACGCAGTGGCCGACTTGGCTCAGGGTTTGCAGGGGCGCACCGCCGACCTTTTGCTGGCAAATATTCAAACTAATGTCCTGTTGCCGGAGATTGCTCACCTGGTGCATGCGGTTCAGCCAAACAGTGTGCTCGCGCTGAGTGGTATTCTGTCACATGAATTGCAGGAAGTTCGCGACGCTTACGTAAAAGCTCTAAAAAAGGCCCACGGTGCAGAACCTTTGGTGGATAGTCGAATCGATGGAGAGTGGGGCGACCTGTGCTTCACAGTCCGGGGCTCCTGAAAAAACCCGCCCATGCCAATAAATTTTCTTAAAAATGTATTGACTGACAAGGGCGTGAAGCCCACGTTCTGCCTCTTTCGTTTTTGAAACTTCTAGCGTCATTGATATTTGATTCATCCAAATTCCTGTCGCGCCCTTGTAGCTCAGTGGTAGAGCGCGTCCTTGGTAAGGACGAGGTCGGCGGTTCAATCCCGCTCGAGGGCTCCAGTTCATCACCTCTCATTCACACAATAAAATACTGAAACACTCATGGCTAAGGAAACATTCCAAAGAACTAAACCGCACGTTAACGTGGGAACCATCGGTCACGTCGACCACGGCAAAACCACGCTGACAGCTGGTATTCTTGCAGTTCAAGCAGGTAAGGGCCTCGCTCAAGCGAAGAACTACGCCGACATCGCAAAGGGCGGAACTGTTCGTGACGCTTCCAAAATTGTGACGATCGCCGTATCTCACGTTGAGTACGAGTCCGACACCCGCCACTACGCTCACGTTGACTGCCCGGGGCACGCGGACTTCGTTAAAAACATGATCACCGGTGCCGCTCAGATGGACGGTGCAATTCTTGTCGTGAGTGCCGCAGACGGCCCCATGCCTCAGACTCGTGAGCACATCTTGCTTGCTCGTCAGGTGGGCGTTCCTCAAATCGTGGTTTTCCTCAACAAAGTGGATCTCCTCGACGACGAAGAGCTTCTGGAGCTTGTTGAGATGGAAGTCCGCGACCTCTTGACCAAATACGACTTTGACGGCGACAACATCAAGGTCGTTCGTGGTTCTGCTTTGGCTGCGCTTGAAGGTAAGGACGAAGGCAAGGCTGCGATCCAGACCCTCATGGAAACCCTCGACTCCGAGATTCCTGAGCCAGAGCGTGAAGTTGACAAGCCTTTCATGATGTCCGTAGAGGACGTCTTCTCGATCACCGGTCGTGGTACGGTTGCCACGGGTCGTATTGAGCGTGGTACCGTCAAGGTGGGTGAGGAAATCGAGATCGTTGGTCTCGGTGACACTCGCAAGACCACAGTCACGGGTGTGGAAATGTTCCGTAAGCAGCTCGATCAGGGCATGGCTGGAGACAACGTGGGGCTGCTCCTCCGTGGAGTTGAAAAAGACTCTGTTGAGCGTGGTCACGTTCTCGCAAAGTCCGGCTCGATCAAGCCACACACCACGGGTAAGGCTGAGCTTTACGTCCTTGGTAAGGATGAAGGTGGACGTCACACTCCATTCTTCGATGGCTACCGCCCACAGTTCTTCTTCGGTACCGCCGACGTTACTGGAATTGTTAAGCTTCCGGAAGGCATCGAAATGGTCATGCCGGGAGACAACGTCACGATCACCATCGAGCTTGGTAAGCAAATCGCGATGGAGCCCGGTCAACGTTTCGCAATTCGCGAAGGTGGCCGGACGATCGGTGCAGGCCGTATCATCGAGGTTGTTAAGTAGCGAGAACACCCTTTAGCACAATTTGCCGAGGACTCGAAATAGAGTCCTCGGCTTCATTGTCTAAAATATAGCTTCGGTGAATTTCAGTATTTGATGGGAGAATAGTTCAATTGGTAGAGCGTCGGTCTCCAAAACCGAAAGTTGGGGGTTCGAGTCCCTCTTCTCCCGCCACTTTAAATAATAAATGAAAAATCCATTCCGCAGTATAAGACGTTTCTACAGTGAAACGGCGACTGAGCTCAGAAAAGCATCCTGGCCGTCCATGGTTGAGTTACGCGACTCCACCATCGTCGTTTTGATCGCTGTCGCCATCCTTGGAACCTATATTGCGCTGGTGGACTTTTCGTTAATGAACGGAGTCGAACTACTTTCATCATGGGTTCGGTGAACACTCAAAAATTCTTTTGAGTAAGCTCAACCTCACGCTTTCCTACCTTTCACGCTTCTATTAAATGTCCAAAGCTTCAACAGTAACAGGACCTCGCTGGTACGCCGTCCAAGTGCTCTCAAACCAAGAGCAGAAGGCTAAGCGCTACCTTGATAAGTTCATCGAAATCGAAGAGATGGGTGACTATGTTTTTGAGGTTTTGATGCCGACTGAACAGGTCACTGAGGTAAAGAATGGGAAAAAAAACACCCGGACACGAAAGTTTTACCCGGGGTACATTTTCGTCTACATGCGCTTGTATGATGACGATGGTAAATTGATCCAAAAGCCCTGGTACTTCGTTCGCGAAGCACAGGGAGTGATCAATTTTGTTGGCGGCGAACGTCCAAGTCCCCTCAAAGAGAGCGAGATCGAGCGGATCATAAGCCAGGTTAAGGATGCCGAGGGTAAAGAGAAGCCGAAGATCGAATACGAAGTCGGAGAGGTCGTCAAAATTAACGACGGACCATTCCTCAACCTTACTGGATCCATCGATGAGATAGATCCAGACCGCGGAACCTTGAAGGTGTCCGTATCTATTTTTGGGCGGTTTACGCCTGTCGAACTCGAGTACTGGCAGGTCCAGCGAGCAGACGAAGAATAAAATCTAAAAAGCCATGTCAAAGAAAGTTATTGGAGAAATTCGTTTACAACTGCCTGCTGGAGCGGCCAACCCCGCTCCTCCCGTTGGCCCTGCACTTGGTGCCAAGGGGGTTAACATCATGGCGTTCTGTAAGGAGTATAATGCGCGGACTAAAGATCAGGCCGGACTCATTCTGCCGGTGGTTATCACCGTCTATGCGGACCGTTCATTTAGTTTCATTCTCAAATCGCCTCCTGCTGCCGTCCTTTTGAAGAAAGCAGCAGGGATTGCCAAGGGGTCCGGGGTTCCGAACCGCGATAAGGTTGGCAAAGTAACGCACGCCCAGTTGGCCGAAATCGTAAAGACCAAGCAAAAGGATCTCAACGCGTCTGACGAAGAGGCAGCCATCCGGATCATTGCCGGTACCGCCCGCAGTATGGGCCTCGAAGTCGTTGGTTAAGCCACACATCTCAAATTTCCCAATTAAAGCAGGTTACGTCATGCCAAAAGTAGAAAAAATTAAAGGTAGCAAGCGCTACAGAGCCGCCGTCGAAAGTTACGACAACGCTAAAGTGCTCTCACTCGCTGAAGCCAGTTCGCAACTCGCAAACTTCCCCAAGGTCAAGTTTGATGAGACGGTTGAAGTTTATGCTCACCTTTCGGTGGATCCCCGCAAAAGTGACCAAATGGTCCGCGGCACCATCCAGCTGCCAAACGGCAGCGGAAAGGAAGTCCGGGTAATTGTCTTTACCGAGAAGCCCGAAGAAGCCCTTGCGGCTGGCGCGGACGAGGCTGGTTTGGAAGAGCTCATTGAAAAGGTTACCGCCGGGTTTACAGACTTTGATGTTGCGATCTCAACGACCAGCGCGATGAAAGAGGTACGCAAAGTTGCCCGTGTACTCGGACCCCGTGGGCTGATGCCCAATCCGAAGTCTGGCACCGTCGTGGATGATGTCGCCGAAGGCATCAAAGCCGTGAAGGCGGGCCGCGTGGAGTTCAAGATGGACAAGACTGCAAACGTTGCCATCGTCGTGGGCAAGCGCTCCTTCACTCCGGAACAAATCACTGAAAACGCCGAGGCCGCAATTAGCGAACTCGTCAAGGCCCGTCCAAAATCTGTTTCCGGCCGTTACATCAAGAGTCTTGCCCTGAGTGGCACGATGACTCCCGGGGTGTCCATTGACGCTGCCCCTTACAACAAAAATTAACTGAAGAGCACCGCATCATGAGACCGGAAAAAAAATATCTTGTAGAAGAAGTCGCTGGGCACCTTGCCAAGTCAGACTACGTGTACCTTGCCAATTACGATCGCATAACTGTCGAAGAGACTGCGGTGCTACGTACGTCCCTTGCGCAGCACAATGCTGAGTTTCACGTCGTTAAGAATAGCATTGTAAACGTTGCCGCAAAGGAACGCTCCATGCCGGACATCGAGTCCTTCCTTTCGGGACCGACGGCGATAATCGTTGGAGGTGAAAACCCCTCCGGTGTGGCAAAAGTGCTTAAGGAGTTTTTCAAGGACAAGGAAAAGGTCGATGTGAAAGCGGGTGTTTTGAGTGATAAATTGCTCAGCCCGGAACAGGTCGAGGCCCTCGCCGCGCTTCCAGGTCTGGAAGTACTCCAAGCCCAGTTGCTCGGACTTCTCAGTGAACCTGCCCGCCGGATGGTTACTGTCCTCAACGCGGTTCCTCAGAGCGTGGTCAACGTTCTTCAGGCAAAAGTTCGTCAGGAAAGCGGCGAGTAAGCCAGCTTTTCCGAGTACCTACCTTCGCAAACCACTTTTGGATGGGCCCACTGTCCATCCATTCATACAAAAACCAAAAAACACGGTTAGGAGGATGTCCCTCTTAAATGTCCGGAATGGGCGCTAACCAGTTAAAGGAAAATCATGGCCGATATCACAAAAGATCAAGTAATCGACTGGCTTAGCAGCCAGACCGTACTCGAAGTTGCAGAACTCGTTAAAGCATTGGAAGAGAAGTGGGGCGTTAGCGCTGCTGCTCCCGTTGCCGTCGCCGCTGCTGGCGGTGGTGGAGATGCTGCTGCACCTGCTGAAGAAAAAGACGAATTCGACGTCATTCTTAAAGCTGCTGGAGCAAACAAAATTGCCGTCATTAAAGAAGTCCGCGCAATCACAGGACTTGGCCTCAAGGAAGCCAAGGATCTCGTCGAAGGTGCACCGAAGCCTGTCAAGGAAGGTGTTTCCAAGGACGACGCGGAAGAAACCAAGAAAAAGCTCGAAGCAGCTGGCGCTGAAGCAGAGCTTAAGTAAAGTAGGTTATTATACGACGCCCGCGTCCATTTCACAGTTAGGCAGGTCCGCACATCACCGTGCGGATCTCGCCTAGCTGTTTTTGTCTTTCCGCCTTTTTAAGGCATCTTTCATCCAAATCACGTTTCCACGTAACGCTATCAACCGAGCCACACACATGTCAGAGCGCATCAACTTCGGTCAACTCAAAGAAGTCATTCAGCCACCAAATCTGATTCAAAATCAGATCGACTCCTTCAAGGAGCTATTGCAGGAGAACGTCCCCGTAAACCAACGGAAAAAAGTTGGTTTGGAGGCTGTATTTTCCGAGGTCTTCCCGATCGAGAGCTACGATGGGCGTTGCCATTTGGAGTATGTAAGCTACTCGCTTACCTTGCCAAAAGAGAGTGAGATGGAGGCCATCCGCGATGGCGTTACCTATTCCGTTTCGCTTTACATCAAACTGCGCCTTCGTGAAGAGGACCAGTTCAAGGATGAAGAAATCTACATGGGTGAGCTGCCCATGATCACCGAGAGTGGTGCGTTTATTATTAACGGCGCGGAGCGCGTCGTTGTTAGCCAACTTCACCGTTCCCCTGGCATCGCTTTTGAGGAAAGCGTGCACACCAGCGGTAAGACTCTGCATGCCTTCCGCATCATTCCCGACCGCGGGACCTGGCTGGAGGTGCAATTTGATCAAAACGATCTTCTCTACGTCTATTTGGACCGCCGCCGTCGCCGCAGGAAGTTCTTGCTCTCTACGCTTTTGAGGGCGATGGGCTACAGTTCTGACTCGGATATTCTTAACCTTTTCTATAACATCGAGGAACTTGCGGTTGCGGATGTGATGAACCGGGACAACGTCGCCAACTTTGTTTTGACCGAAGACATCGTTGATGCGGATAAAGGCGTGGTTTTGGCGCGTGCCTTTGAACCACTCACCAAAACGACACTGCGCTCCTTCGAAACCGCGGGCATCAGCAAGGTAACCGTGATTGATACCACCGTCGATGACGGTGCGATCATCCGTTGTCTGAAAAAGGATCCGACGCAGAACGAAGAAGAGGCACTCAAGGACATTTACAAACGCCTGCGTCCCGGTGAGCCCCCGACAACAGCAAATGCCAAAGCGCTCTTAAAACGTCTCTTCCAAGACCCCCGTCGTTACGACTTGGGTCGGGTAGGACGCTACAAAATCAACCAAAAATTGAGTTTGGATACGGACCTTGAGTACCGAATCATCGGGGTTGAGGACGTTGTTGAGGCGACTCGCTACCTCACCCGTCTGAAGCGGGGCGATGGTACGGTCGACGACATCGACCACCTTGGCAGCCGCCGTGTGCGGACGGTTGGTGAACTGCTGGCCAACCAGTGTCGCTTGGGACTTGCGCGCACCGAGCGTTTGGTGCGTGAACGGATGACGATGTACGACCAGAGCGTCGACTCAATCACGCCACAAAAGCTGATCAATCCCAAGGCATTGAGCACGGTGATCCGCGACTTCTTTGCCCGCAGCCAACTTTGCCAGTTCATGGACCAAATCAACCCGCTTGCCGAGTTGACGCACAAACGTCGTCTCTCCGCACTCGGACCTGGTGGTCTGAATCGTGAGCGCGCTGGCTTCGAGGTTCGCGACGTGCACCCTTCGCACTACGGACGGATTTGCCCGATTGAGACACCGGAAGGACCAAACATTGGTTTGATCAACTCCTTGTCTCTGTATTCCCGCATCAATGAGTTCGGCTTTATCGAAACGCCTTACCGCAAGGTGGTTGATGGACACGTGACGGATGAGGTCGAGTACCTCAATGCGGACCAGGAAGAGGCTCACCTGATCGCTCAAGCCAACTCGGAGTTGGATGAAAAGAGCAATCTCGTGGGCCGGGTCACCTGCCGTTACCGTGACCAAGTACTCGAAGTAACCGGTCAGGAAATCAACTACATGGACGTCTCGCCCAAGCAGTTGGTCTCCGTTGCGGCAGGAATCATTCCTTTCCTCGAGCACGACGATGCGAACCGTGCGTTGATGGGGTCTAACATGATGCGCCAAGGTGTACC
>PWZW01000012.1 GCA_003567255.1 Puniceicoccaceae bacterium
ACCGCCATCCCATCGCCACACATGCCTGCTCCAGGCACTTGAGAAAACTGCGACGCGCACCCTCCGTCTCAAATATCCAAGATCGATAGTTCCCACGATTGATTACGTGATACATCGCCCCAGCGTACTCTATCCTTAGTTTCCGTGCCATTCTTCGAACTTCCTAACCGCAGGCAAACACCGCCCTCGCAAACATTCAACCCAAAATACATGAAAAATTGGACTGACCCTTTTGCTGTTCGCTCGCAAACATTCAACCCAAAATACATGAAAAATTGGACTGCCCCTTTTGCTGTTCGGACCCTTTTGCTGTTCGTGACCCTTTTGCTGTTCGGAGTGCGCGCCCGTGCCTCGACTGATGCGGCCGAGAGCCGCGACGTCGAGGTGGCTAAAGCAATCGCCTTTATCCGCCAGCGGGCCGAGACGAAGCTTGGCGTCGAAGACGTTGTCGATGCCGTCAACATTTCGCGTCGCCGCCTCTATGAGCGCTTCAATCAAATCGTGGGGCTGACCCTTCATGAATACATCCAACAACAGCGACTCGAGCGTTTTGCCCGCCGCCTCCTGGAATCTGAGCAAACGGTCTCGGAGATCGCCTATTCCATCGGCGAGAGCACCGATAAAAACATCGCCCGCCAGTTCAAGGCCTTCTACGGCACCACCCCGACTGCTTATCGCGACAAACACCGTTAAAGTGTTCTGTGGCAGCGTTTGAAATGCGGTGCTTCAGGTAGGTGATGATACGAATTCTGTAACCTGTATATAAAATTTGATGCGACAAAGCAAAAAAAAGCGGACCCGGTGACTCGGATCCGCTTTCGTTTTTAAAATCGTCGCGCTTAGTAGGCGAAGTTCAATTCAAAGGTAAACATTTTCTTATCAAAGGCACCCGCATTGCCGACGCCGCCGTTTTCGCGGTAGTCGCCGTATTTTGCGACAATCGACAAGTAATTGTTCACCTTGTAGGTTGCCAGTAGATTCCACTCCTTGCCGCCGTTCTGGCCGGGAGTGCCCCCACTCTCTGAATCAAACCAGTGGTAGATCACCTTTGTGTTGATTCCATTGCCGACCGGAATTGTGTAACCGGCATAAACGTAATAGTCTTTTAAGCCGTTGGTAAATCCTGCGATGGGCAGTAGCGCATCGGCGAAGCCGTTGAAGGCGTGTACCGTAGAGAGCGGCGTGCGGAATTGCGGATCCAGAATTTCAAAGCCCGCACCCAAAGTGATCCCCTCAACGACCGTGGAGAGATCCCCCGCTAGGTAGCGTGCGTTGTAATCCAAATTGGAGGGCCCCGAGTCCGTCTGGTTCGCTAGGCTGGCCGCGTAAGTAAAAGGTAATTCGAAGGCATCGAATTTTCCCGTCGCGCGAAGACCAATCGTCTTGTTGGAGGCATTTCGATTCGTCGTCTCGCGCCCCTTGATATCGTAGATAAATCCGGTCAAGTTAAAGGCCGGATCAAAACCGTAGTGAACGTTTAAGCCAAAAGCATCCAACTTGTTATAGGTGCCGTTGACCGCATTCTGAGCGCCGAGGTAAAAGCTCTTGACCGAGAGTCGGTCGACCCCGGAATACTCCGCCGTGGCGGCATCGAAGGTCTGGATGTTTTGGCGCCAACCGACGTGACCGATAAAGCGGTGGTCATCGAGGAAGTAAATCTGCCGCCCCACTTTGAAACTGCCGTAGTCGGCATCTCGATACTGCACCCAAAGTTGATTCAGGTCCGTCCCATCACCCGCATCGTCGAGCGGATGAATGTCGTCGTGATCGCCGCCGACCCGTGTGAGTGTCTCGCCCTCGACCATCGCAGTGAATCCGTTGAAGTCGGGAGTCGTATAGCCGTAGCGGATACGTAATGAGGTTCCGTCGCGGTCAAAGTCCGGATTTCCATTATCGAGATCAAAGACCTCGTAACGCAGACGAGCGTTGAGCGAGAACTTACCCGGCACCGTCTCCTTAACCCTGGCGAAAGCAGAATCCAAGGAGGACTCCACTGGATCGGCATTCAGCCCTGAAAGAATGACCGCCAGCGAGGCGGCCAATATCGTTAGTTTATAGCTTGATTTCATAGATCAGTTATTTGTTGGAAGTGCGCTTGCACGTGACGAAAAGGTAACACCTCGTATGCCAACAGCGCTCGCCGAGCGTTTTTTGAGCATGATCAAAATTCATGCGTATCGTGAATTTACTTAAGTGTTTCTCGAGAGTTCCTCGGTAGTCTGCGGCATGCCGCGAGCGGCAGCCCCACGGTGGGTCGTGGGGCCCGCGCTTGCGCGGTTGCCGGTGGTGGTTTTGAGCGGTTCGGATTATCGAAAGGACAACGCGGCATGCCGCGAGCGGCAGCCCCACGGCGAGTCGTGGGGCCCGCCTACCATTTCTTATAGGGAAGGAACTTACCGTTCATGTTGATCACCACGCGGTCCCCGTTAGGGTTTTCCTCTTTATCGACGCTCATGGTGAAATCAATCGCGCTCATGATGCCATTGCCCAGTTTCTCATGAATGACTTCTTTAATGGTGGGCCCATAGACATAAACAATCTCCTGCAGTCGATAGATGACCGGATCCTGCAGCAGTTGCGGATCCATTCCCTTCATGGGGAATGCCTGCAGCGCGGCCCCGACCTCAGCGGGTAGCGATAAGGCGGCACATAATTTTTCGGCATCCTCGGCTGAAAGACTATTTTGACCCAATGCGGCCGAGACCAGGAACACATCGCTGATGCCGACGATTTTGGCCAAGTTTACCCAGGTTTCCTTCTTCGCTGCTTTGGCCACGAAGATGGCTTCGGTCATTTCTACTTTATTCATTTTTCGTACTTTTGTATTTTCGGTTGGGTTGATGAAGCCGAGTGCTTCTTTGAATTTTTTTTAGACGGTCTCCGCTGCCAGCGTAGCTGCCTTCGCTTTTTTCAGTGGATTGACATCCGGCGGGTAAACCAATGCGCCGCTCTCATTGCGGATCTCATGCTTGGCTACTTCACGGGTCGCTCCGGACAGCTCGCGGGAGCGCGACACGAGAAAATCGACCAAGTGGTTGCGGATGGTGTAATAACCCTGATCGTGGATGATCGTCGCGCGGTCACGCGGCTTGGGGATGTCGACCACGACACACTCCGCGATATTTGCCTTGGGACCGTTCGTCATGAGAAAGATGCGGTCGGATAGAAGAATGGCTTCGTCGACGTCGTGCGTAATCATAAAGACCGTTTGCCCGGTCGACGCACAGATCTTGACCAACTCCTCCTGGATGGAGCCGCGGGTCAGCGCGTCGAGGGCACCAAAAGGCTCATCCATAAGGAGCAAGCGACTCTGCATGGCGAACGCGCGGGCGATGCCGACCCGTTGCTTCATGCCACCTGAGAGCTGGTGAGGCTTCCGGTCGACCGCTCCGCTCAACCCGACCATGTCCAGATATTGCAGGCTATGCTCGCGGACCTGCTGACGCGTCCAATCCGGCCAGCGTGATTTTACGGCGAAAGCGACGTTTTCGTAGGCGGTGAGCCAAGGCAATAGGCTATGCCCTTGAAAAACGACTGCGCGGTCGAGGCCCGGCCCCTTGATTTCCTTGCCCTTAAGAAAGGAGTATCCGGAGCTGGGGCTTTGCAGCCCGGCCAGAATGTTCAGGATGGTCGACTTGCCACAGCCAGAGTGCCCAATACATGTGATGAACTCGCCCTCTTTGATGCGGAAGTTGACGTTTTCAAAGACCACTAGATCGGGTGATCCACCGGACTCTCCGGGATAGGCTTTGGTCAGGGTTTCCGTTTCGACTAAATATTGTTTCATAATGCTATCTTTTTTTTGGGGTGGGCTCTAGCTCTCGTAGGCGAATTTTTTCAGCAGGAGGTTGATACTCATATCCAGCGCGAAACCGACCAATCCGATCACGAGGATTGCGAGAATCATAGAATCAATGTTTAATCCGTTCCATTCATTCCAAACGAAGTAGCCGATGCCCGTGCCACCGATTAGCATCTCAGCGGCTACGATGACCAGCCAGGCGATGCCGATAGAGATGCGCATCCCCGTAAAAATAGTGGGTGCGGCAGCCGGCAGGATAATCCGAAAAGCGAGCGAAAACCGGCTCAGTTCGAGGGTCCGTCCGAGGTTGACCCAATCCGACTTGACCGAAGCCACCCCAAAGGAGGTATTGACCAGCATGGGCCAGATTGAGCAGATAAAAATCACAAAGATCGATGACGCTTCGGCGTCCTTGATTGTGTAAAGGGCCAGCGGCATCCAGGCCAACGGAGAGATGGGCTTGAGGATCTGGATGTAAGGGTCGAGGGCCGTCTTAAAGACCGGCGACATGCCGAGCAAGAAGCCGAGCGGCAGCGCGACCAATAGGGCCAGGCCGAAGCCCAATGCCACCCGCCTGAGCGAATAGAGCAACTGAAGCAAGACACCCTTATCGTTGGGACCTTTGTCGTAGAACGGGTCGCTAAACTGCTCGAAGACCACGCGGCCCACCTGCCCCGGACCGGGGAAGCCGGTCACTGCTGTTTCCGCAGCACCGCCCTCCCCGGTGGTGAATCCAAAAGAACCAATCCCACCCGCCATCTCAATCTCCGCTAGGCTCAGGCCAATCCCGGCAATCTGTTCGATCTGATCGAACCGAAGCCCGGCGGCGGTCAGCGCCCGCGCGTCGGCCTCTGCTAATCCGCTCGTAACCAGCGCCTCGACCTGCGAGGCGCTGAGCTCCGTGCCGCTCGTCGTTGTCTCCGGCGCATACGTGGCAAAGTGCCAGCCGATAATAAAAACGACGAATAAAAAAACAGAGAAGAGATAACCTTTGATCGTTGTATTCATGAATCTTTTTGGACGTTTGGAACAGGGTGCCAGGTGGCTCCGCGTTGCTTAGACCTTGGCCCCGATGTCGAAGGAGTTTATGTAGTCATCGACGTTGGCTGGATCGAAACGACGACCGTAAATATCGAGCACGGGGTGCTCTTCGGTCGGCAGATCCGTCCACTGAATCTCGGAGTTCTTGTCTTGAATCGTCTTCATCATGGTTTCGGTCTTGGCCGAAAGCGTGATCTGACGGGAGATCTCCTTGTAATCGATGTCCTCCTTGATGTAGCCCCAGCGCTTCATCTGAGAGAGCACCCAGATACTCATCGACTGAGAGGGAAACGGCATGAAGGAGATCCGATCCGGAACACGGCGAATGTTGCCCTGACCATCCGGGAATATACCCGTGAGGATCTGCCGCAGAACCTCCGGCGGCTGATTCAGGTAGTTTCTCGGTGCCATCACATCGGCGAACTCGACTCGGTTCTCGGGTTGCTCGGCCATGGCCGTTGCTTCGAGAATGGCCATGCTCAGTGCCATGAAGGTATTCGGGTTTTCCTGAATGAAGCGTTCGCTGGTGCTAAAAACACAGCACGGATGCTGGTCCCATAGCTCCATGGTGAGCTTGTGGATGAATCCGACACCGTCGTAGACCGCACGCTGACAGAATGGGTCCGGCGCCAGGTAGCCATCGACATTTCCGGCACGCAGGTTGGCGACCATCTCCGGTGGCGGCACCACGCGGATCTGAATATCGCGGTCGGGGTCGAGCCCGGCATCGGCCACATACATGCGCAAGAGGAAGTTGTGCATCGAGTATTCAAAAGGCACCGCAAAACGCATTCCCTTCCACTGCTTGGGATCTGGCTTATCGCGATGCTGGTTCGACATGACGATGGCCTGCCCATTCGTATTGACATTGGAAACAATCCGCCAGGGCGAACCACCCGACGAGCCCAAGCCAAGGCTCATGGCCTGGGGCATGGGAAACAGGAGGTGGGAACCGTCATAGTTTCCGTTTAAGCAATTATCCCGGGAAACCGCCCATCCGGCTGTTTTGATAATTTCCACGTCCAAGCCGTATTTCTGGTAGTAGCCCAAGGCGTGTCCACCGACGATCGGAGTGGCGCAAGTGATCGGAACAAAGCCGATTTTCAGCTTTTTCTTTTCGATGTTCTTGCGAGCCTCGCTGGCCATGGCCTGCAGCGAACTGAAGGGGAAAAACTGCGCGACCATGGCCGCCGCCATTCCCACGCCCACGTTACGCAAAAAGGCCCGCCGATTTAAGTCGGTCTTGAAGATGCCCTTCATGGCCGAACTTTCCAGCGCTCGCGCGACCACCGCATCTTGGTTGTTGCTGCTGATTTCCCGCTTTTTCAAAACAATCGCATCTTCGGGCGATAAGCCCGCATATGGATTGGCCATTTCTTCGGATGCGTTTTCACCGCATTCGCCCCAAACATCGAGGTTCGGGTTGAGTGGATCTTTGATGTGTGTGCTCATTTTTCTTTTTTCTTTTTTCTTTTTTCTTTTTTCCGGTTGGGTGAGATTAATCGACGATTCGGGGCTCCCCGGCCGCGATCATAGCTTCAAAAATATCTTCGCGAAAGCAGGACTGAATCTCAGCAGACGGGCCGCCGCTGCGTTCCGGTTGGAGGTGATTCAAGCCGATCTCGTCGAGGACCCAGCGGGCCTTTTCTGCGGTCGGCCGGTTAGCCTCACCGCGATAAAACAAAATGGCCTCGTCTGCCGCACAGGTTCGATTCTTGCCCATGACGAACGGGCCAACCAGAGAGTTGGCGATCACCTTGGCCGGCAGGCCCACATAAGCGTCGCGGGCCAGTAGCTCGACGAGTTCCTGCCGGTGCTCGGGCGCATCACAAAACTGGGCCGCCTCCCGGAGTGCCAACAATAGCAACTGGTGCGCCTCCTGATTCTCATCGTGAAAGCGCTGCGTCACCAAAAAGACTTTCTCCAAGTGCCGACTCTGGAAGTCCGCACTCAAGGTGGCGCACCACCCCACGCCCTCCAGCAGGCTGATCGAACTCCAGGGCTCCGCCACGCAGTATCCGTCGATATAGCCATGCTTCAGGCAATCGTGAACCTGAGGGGGCGCTACGATGACCATTTCGACATCCGTGTCCGGGTCGATTCCATGTGAGCGCAGCCAATGGCGCATCAAATAGTTTTGCGAAGAATACTTGAGGACGCCGGCAAATTTAAAACGGCGGGCGGGATGCTTGCGAATAACTTGGCGTAACGAATCCCCATCACGGACACCGAGGTCCCAGAGCTCATTCGAGAGCGTGATCGCATTTCCATTGAGCGCTGTCACGAATGCAGTGATACAAGGACACACCATACCGCTGTAGCCCCAGGATAATTCAAAGACCATACTGGCTGGTGCTTGCGCTGCATCCAGCTCGCCGTGATAAATCTTCTCCCGAACCGTCGCCCAGCCCGGTTCCCGGCTGAGTTCCACCTTCAACCCCCGCCGCTCAAAAAAACCCATTTCCTTGGCCACGACCAGCGGCGCACAATCCGTCATCGGGACAAAGCCCAAGTGAAGCGTCTCCCGCCGGGCTTGTTTGCTTCTGCTAGCACCTGTGTAAAAATTGACCACCCGTGCCAATTAGCAATGACGGTACCATTTTATGCCAATTGCACCCAATTTGATCGCGACAAATTCTCACGTTTTTGGTGAATTATTTTCAACATTAAAGTTTTCTCGACAACTATTGATCAACATCTCATGACTCTTTGCAAATGCAGGATTTGATCGACACGAAGAAACTGCGCATGTTTGTCACCACGGTGAAGGAGGGCAGTATGCGCAAGGCCAGCACGAAGCTCTTCGTCACGCCATCGGCGCTCAGTCACGGGATCAAGAGCCTGGAAGAGAGTCTGGGAACACCACTTCTCACTCGCAGCGGTCCCCGGGTCGAGCCGACCCAAGCCGGACGGGAATTTTTCAATGAAGCGGTCGATATTCTCTCTCGTTTGGATGCCGCCGCTTCCCGGCTCACCAGCGGTCAAAATGATCGACCCCAGGAGCTTCACATCGGACTGACCAACGCCGCATGCAATTATATCCTGCCCGGGATTGTCCGGGAGTTTCGCGAAAGCTGTGCCCATGTTTCCCTAAAACTCGAAGTCGGGGACACGGACAACCTGATCAAGCGCCTGTCCGACCACAAAATCGACATCGTCATCGCCCCCATCCAGCGGGACTACCGCGAGATCGCTCAAACCGTAATCGGTGAAGACGAGCTTGTCTACATCACGCACCCATCGCACCCCTGGGCCACTGCCGGGCGACTCGTCCGCACCAGTCTGGAGCGCCAGCAACTCATCATTCCCGCCGTCAACTCCAGCACTTATAATCTGGTCGATGCCCGCTACCGCGAGATGCGGCTACCCCTGCACCCTTTTATCGAGCTCAACAATGAGGATGCGATCAAGCAACTGGTCGCGCTCAACATGGGCACGGGGATCGTGCCCTCCTGGATCGCAAAGCAAGAGATCGACAACAAGCGGCTGGTCGCCTTCCAACCCCCCCGTCGCCCACTCTACCGGCGTTGGACGATTGCCCACCGCCCAACCGTGCCCCGAGATCTCTCGGAGTTTCTCTTCATCGGCACGTCGGTCGCCGTGTCCAAAAATATTATTCAGAGGATTCCCCTCTAAGAATTAAATCTCTCAATCCACTTCAAGACCGAAGCTGGTCGAATTTACCGTGACGTCGGTTGTTGGCGCGACTGCACGATTTTCCCACTGCCGACTTCGGCTAGGACGGCAAGCAGCCAATTTCAATACACATCCCGAAGGTATCGCTTTGCTTTTTTCAACGCATCGACGTAGGCCACCGCTTCCTCCTCGCTCAGGCCACCCGCCGTTTCCACCACTTTATGGATGGCTTTGTCCACGTCTTTCGCCATACGGCTCGCATCGCCGCAGATGTAAATATAGCCCCCCGCTTCGAGCCAAGCGAAAAATTCGCTGGCCTGCTCCAAGATACGATCCTGCACGTAAACTTTCTCCGCTTGATCGCGAGAGAACGCAGTATCGAGCCGCGTCAGCAGACCATGCTTCATCCACCGCCCGATTGACTCTTCGTAGAGAAAGTCGGTCGCGGCGTGTTGATCGCCAAAAAACAACCAGTTCTTCCCGGCCGCCCCACGTGCCTCCCGCTCTTCCAGAAAAGCCCGAAACGGCGCGATCCCGGTGCCGGGACCAATCATGATGATGGGGGCCGCATCGTTCTCGGTCAGACGGAAGGCGTTGTTGGCGTGCAGGTAGACCTTAACCGGGCGATGCCCATCATGCTCAGCCAAAAACGACGAACAGACCCCCAGTCGCGCCCGCCCGTGTAAATCGTAAGCGACCTTGCCAACCGTCAGGTGCACCTCTCCCGGATGCGCCATGGGGCTCGATGAGATCGAATAAAGGCGCGGATTGAGAAAAGGGAAAAAGGGTCAGTCCAATTTTTTATGTTTTTTTGAGTTTCTTCCAGTATTTGCAGGCCTTACCGGATCGGTGGCAACTAACCAGACTTTGCACGTAAGAAGGTGCGCCCATCTTCAAATTTTCCGCGATCCAGCGATGAGGCGCAAGGTAT
>PWZW01000114.1 GCA_003567255.1 Puniceicoccaceae bacterium
CCGGCGAATTTCTCAATTCCGGACTGGAGCGACCGCAAAGCGAGCCAAATACGTAAAGTAAGCATTCCGAGGATCATCCCCAGATCGTTGTCTTTTTTTTCTGAATTCATATGAGGGGTTGGAAAATATGTCTGCCGAACCTAGTAGTGTATGTTTTGATGTCTCGGTTCCGAAATAAGTTAATCACCGAAGGATCTGCGAAGGCAAGATATTACCGCACTTCAGTTACGATTTTGGAGGCCTATTCAACAAGGTAATCAGCCCAATGAAATTTTTTCGCCGCCGTTTTTAGCCGAGCGATAGACCGCTTCGATCAGGGCAACACTCTTCCTTGCCTCTACCGCGCTCGTGCTCGGTACGCGGCCCGCTTGGATCGCCTGGACGACTTCCTCGAAGTTGCGCTGATGTTGATAAAAATTGATCGCAGAGGGATCGTTTGCGCCAAGGCCCGCATCCGCGCCTTTCATGAATTGAGCGCGAATTTCGGCATCCTTTTCGTCTTCTTTCATGAAGTCCCAAATTTCAAAGGCTTCATCGGCCAGGAATACCGAACCCTCGGTCCCGGCGAGTTGCACGCGGGCAGGATGCCCGGCCTTTGACCAGGTGCAGGTACTGCCCTCGATCACACCGCGCGCACCATTTTCAAATTCGAGAATAGCAACCGCGATATCCTCCACTTCAATATCAGTATGGGCGAGGCATGCGGTATTGGCCTGCACGGTCTTGACCGGTCCGGCGAGGTAAAGGAGCGCATCAATCGTGTGGATCGACTGGTTCATGAGCGCACCACCACCGTCCAGCGCCCAGGTACCGCGCCAACCGGCAGAATCGTAGTAGGCTTGATCGCGATACCATTTGACGTAGGCGGAGGCAGAGGTGAGGCGGCCAAATCGCCCCGCATCGGCAGCGGCCTTAAAGGCGTCCATGCCAGGGTGAAAACGACGGTTGAGCACGGCAGCGAGGGTGACTTTTTTTTCTGCTGCGGCTGCCATCATGGCGTCGATCCGCTCAGTTGTGATTTCCAGCGGCTTTTCGATGATAACATGCTTGCCGGCATGAATCGCGAGCATCGCCGGATCGTAGTGCGCCCCAGAGGGGGTGCCAATAGTCACCACATCAATTTGCGGGTCAGCGACCATTGCTTCGACAGACTCGTAGGCTTTGGTGCCGTATTTTTCGGCAAAGGCTTCCGAGCGCTCCATTACCTTATCGGCGACTCCGCCCAATTCACCACCGCTCATTGCAGAGATGGCTTTGGCGTGAAAACCACCAATCATGCCAGTTCCAATAATTCCAAATTTCATAGAGATCCTAGTTTACGGGTTCACGGGTTACTTATGCGCGATTCGATTTCACAAAACCAAGCACGCCAATCAAAAGCAGTAGTGGCAGGGCAACGAGGCCGACGACCCCGAGCATTCCGTTCAGTCCGTCTGAGCTGGCGCGCCCGAGAAGACTCCAGACCGAGGCAAAGCCCGCCACGCTCGCGGCCAGGATGAGGACGAGATTAACCGGTGTACGATGCTTCGGACGTTCGTCGCCAAGAGTCTTTTTCGAATTGATCAAAAGAATGAAGACGAGGTAGGCGATGGGTAACAAAGTGGTCGCGATAACGGCTGCCGGGACAACGAGCGCAGTACGAATTTGACCACTCCAAAGAATGGGCGAGAGAAAACCAGTCAATGCCGGCATACTGGCACCAATCATAAATATCGCTTTTTCACCAGGCCGACCAAAGGCCTCGGAAATCGCGTAGCCATTCATCATCATGTGCACAATCATCGTGCTCAAAGCCATTGCCAGGACCCCAACCCCAAAAATGAGTTGGGCATTTTTACCAAGGAACGGCTCCAGAGACGAGGCAAGGTCGCGCGCGTTGCGCTGAGCGAGCATCACGCCCATATCTCTCTCGGCCTGCGGGAGCGAGTCACGCAGGTCTTGACGTGCTTCCGGATCCAGTGCGCCAAAGCCGGGAACCGTCTGCGCTAGCCGCGCATCGATCACATTGTTTAAAGCGAGCTCCGAATGAACGCCGTCTGCCTTGGCGTGAAACTGAGAGGAGGTCGCGATCACGAGAAACGAGGTGGCAAGAATGAACGGAATGAAGAGACCGAGCGCGAGATCAAAGAAGGAGAGCTCACGGTGTTTGCGCCCCCAGCCACGGGCTTTCAAAGTGTAGGGAAGGAGGAAGGTCATGTTAATCCCAACCGCCGAACCGAAGGCACCGATGATGATATTACGCTGATTATCGGCGATATATTTGGTCCAAAACGAAGCCTGCTCTCCCGTCGCAGCGATCGCCTCGGTATAAGTATGCGTCGGCTTGAAGAGCGCACTGAAATCCGGGATTAAACCCGTAAAAAGAGCACCCCACTGAATGCCACCGTTAACGGCGAGCACAACCACCACTCCCATGAAGGCAAGGACGACGGTGGCGACAAGTCCCTTCAGGACTTTATCGATAATTTTGACGGCAGCCCCACCTTGTCGTGACAGCCAAAGCAGGCTTAGACTACCCAAGGCAAAGATCGCCGTCAGCACATAGGGCGCCTCGGAATTGGGAAGGATGCCAAGGTTGTTTTGCGCGGCATCTGTCCCGAGGGCAAACTGAGCCGAGCAAAAAACAACATTGGCAATGACCGTGGCAATCAACCAGCCCCATGCGAGGGTCGGCGAGATATGCTTTTTAACGGCCACAAATGGCCGATCTTCCGACGAGAGCGTGACGTAGGAAATGGCCGCCAACATGACCACACCACAGAGCATGGCAAGCGGCTGAAGCCACATGAATTGGTAGCCACCGATAACGCCGAGGTAAAGCGCACCCACCAGCGATCCGCCGCCCAAGGTGACCGCTGCCTGAATCCAGCCGGGGCCGGTCATTTTGCCATAGCCGGCAAGACGGCCTAAAAAGCCACGGGTTTGAATTTCTTCGATTTTTTCTACATCGTCGGACACGTTACTTAGCAGTTTGAAGTTAAGGAGTTACACATGCCTGGCTTGTCGTCCATGGAGTGGCAGATGCGTGGGGGGTAAAATTTTCCAAGAAAACCGATTCGACCCTTAGCGAACATAAAACTGTTGCCAAGGACAATCCGTTGCCAAGGGGAATAAATTAACCGTGTTTTGGAAATGGGATTTTCCAAAACCGATAGATGAGCCAAGCATCTATCCTTATGCGGAGGGTAGGCAGTGACCGGACGTCACCCCTACCCCCCAGATAAGGGATAAAATCTACCGACGCTTAAAGAGCGTAAAACTCTTCCCAGCCACGGCGCGGCGCGGGATCAAGTAAGGCCTGAGCACCGCTGTGATTCGTAATCTGCTCGGTGCCGCGGTCAAACTTGAGCTCGACGCCCAAACGCTGAGCAATGATGCCCAAATTGAACATTTGGTTAAGCGGACCCCCAATCTTAAAGGGAGCGCGGGCTGCTTCTTCACCCTTACATGCCAGCAAAAAGTTGGTGTAGTGATCTGAGTTTCTCTGAGGGAACCGGGGTAAATCCCGGCGTATCTCCATAAACTTCTCGCGGGGGATGACCCGTAAAGCGTTCGCGTGCGTACCTCCTTGGAAGACCATATCCTTTGAGTAGATCACCTTGCCGGGTTGCGACAGCGCAACTGCCCTACGTTCAACCTCGCCAGTCGCTTCGTTCTCGCTTGGCTCGGCAAATTCAGCCTCTAACTGCGGTTCGTTCCCTTGGCCGTCAAACCATGTCACCTCGCAAGCGGGCAACTCCGGACCCCGAGCGGGGAAGCTAAACCGGATGGTTGATGCTTGGGGATAAACGAGTGGGTTAGCCCCCTCAAGCAACACAGGGGTGATGGTTTCAGGGTTCCCCAAGTCCAGAAAATGGTGACAGGTATCCAAAATATGTGGTCCCCAATCTCCGAAAGCGCCGCTGCCAAATTCATACCAACTCCGCCATTCCTGTGGATGGAGACGGCTGCTGAATGGGCGTTCGGCATCGATCACGTCGTGCCACACGTCCCAGTTGATTTCACCGGGCATGGGGTCGGAGGGATACTCCGTAACGTTTGCGCCCCAACCATGCCAACGGCGATGACGGTTCATGTGGGCGGTGACACGGGTAACGTCCTTAATCACCCCGGCTTCCCGCCAGGCTTTGAATTGGAAATAATTAGCCCCGGAAAATCCTTGATTCCCCACCTGTGTGACGACGCCACTCCGCTCGGCAAGGTCCATCAAGCGGACGCATTGCCCGTAGGTGTGGGCAAGCGGCTTCTCTACGTAAACGTGCTTACCAAGCGACATGGCAAGCATCGTGACCGAAAAGTGGGAGTGGTCCGGCGTGGCGACAATGACGGCATCAATATCGTCCGCCATTTGGTCGAACATTTTGCGAAAATCCGTAAAGGTCGCGGCGCGAGGGTGCGCTTCGAGGGCTTCCACCACATGATCACCCTCCAAATCGACATCGCACATCGCCACAACATTACAAAGACCTGAGTTCACAAATCGCCCGCGAATGCCATTTCCTTGGTTGCCGATACCAACCAAGGCCAAATTCACCCTTTCGCTGGGCGGCAAGGATTCAGCGGAGGCTTTGCTATTAAGAAGGGCTGCTGGCAAAATCGCGGAGGCGCTGACCGCCGCAGATCTTTTGAAAAACTGCCTGCGTGAGAGGGTATTTTTGAACTTCATTACGCTTATGAGGGGTTAAAGTTGGCGTTTGTATTCCAACGTCCAACGCTTTTAGGATTTAACCGTTCCTCCGAGTGTCAACACACTTCTTGAAAAGTGGTCATTCCCGCACCCCAGTCCGTAATTAAGATCCATCGCTCCGCAGCGCGCCATCCATGGCAAGCTGCCGAGAAGTTGCGTCATGCTCAAAGTGGCTTTTTGTAAACCTAGAGAAGGGCACCTATTTCCCTCTCGGCAACGACGCTCCCCTCACCCAAAATCTCCCTCTTTTTTATTAACCTTGAGAGCTCCCAAACATACCTGGCTCTGCGTCGCTTGGCTCGCTGTTATTTTGACCGCAACCTTTCTTCGATTTAACCACATCGGGGAAAGGCCGATTCATGCGGACGAGGCGACAGGGGCACGGATCACCGCGCATATTATCGAGGGCGAGGGATACACCTTTAACCCCCACCATTTCCACGGCCCAACCCTGAGCTACCTGGCGCTGCCAGTGGCGGGCGTTCGCGGCGAGAGCGCATGGCCTGAGCTCACGCTGGCTACCCTCCGGATCGGACCGGCTATCGCGGGGCTACTGACCTGCTTAGTTCCGTTATTGTGGCTACGAAGTCTCGGGGGCATACCCTCGCTAGTGGCAGGTGCCTTTTTGGCAAGCTCTCCCCTCTTGGTTTATTACAACCGAATGTTCATACACGAGAGCTGGCTTGCTTTGTTTGGATTGCTCACCCTCACGGCTCTCTATCGCTTCGGACAAAATCCGAAGTACTTTAACGCAATGCTTGTCGGGGTTTGCCTCGGCTTGATGTTCGCGACGAAAGAAACTTTTGCGATTTCTGCGCTCAGCTGGATTCCCGCCATACTTGTGCTGTTTTCCTTGAAGGCACCAGAGCCTGGTGGGCACCTTTCCCCACTTCGCCTCATTCCCCGACACCTCCCTGCGGCGAGCTTGGCGGGGGCGGTCGCGGTAGGTGTCGGCGCGGTTTGGTATACCGGCTTCCTGAGCCATCCAGCTGGAATCGTCGACGCCTTTAAAACCTTTTTTGTTTACGAGACCACCCCCGGGCATGAAAAGCCGATCTATTATTATGGGCAGCTTTTACTTTGGCCCAAGGCGGCCCTGGGGGTTTGGTGGACAGAGATTGCGGTTGGCTTATTTGCCATCCTATCCGTCTACCTCGCCTGGCGCCTTGATCACAAAAAAGCGCTTGTTTACTTTTTGGCCGTTTCCAGCCTCGTCCACATCGCCATCTACAGCCTGATCTCCTACAAAACCCCGTGGTTGATGCTCCTCCCCTGGGCGCATACCGCACTCCTCGCCGGCACCTTTTTTATCCATTTTGCAAAACTGAACCAGATAACGAGGTCCATCGCCTGGGGGTGTCTGGCAATTGCGCTTTGCTATCAAACCTACCAGAGCAACCTCGCTTCGGGCCGTTTTGAAAATGATCAACGCAACCCCTACGCCTACATTCCCACGAGTAGGAATGCAGCACAGATCGGGGTCTGGTTGGAGGCCATACAAGTGCTCCCCGGGGCGCCCCCGATGCGCCCACTTGCCGTGGCGGGCGAAGGGCACTGGCCGGTGCCATGGTTTTTAAGAGAATTCGACACGGTAGGCTACTGGCCCAACATCAAGCCAGAGATGGCAACGTACCCAGTCATCCTGGCCATGCCTGAGGCGGCTGCTGAGGGGCGGGAGCTCCTCGCTGACTCCCACCTCAGCTTCCCGAGAAGCTTGCGTCCCAACTTGTCAATTGAACTCTTTTTGAGGAAAGACCTATGGGCCCTTTGGCAAGAAACCTTTAGCGAATGAGCCACCCACCCATCTACACCCACGAAGCCATGAAGACGGCTTTCTCCATCCGCCTCGATGGAGCTTCGGAAACCTTTGCCCGGAGCGCCACACAAGCGGCTTTCGCGCACCTCGATGAAATTGAAGGCAAACTCAGTCGCTACCGAGCCGGCAGCGACGTCTGGCAAATCAATCACATGGAAGCCGGACAAAGCCTTTTTGTGAGCGATCTCACCGAGGAATGCCTCCGCATAGCGCTGCGAGCGCTTGAAGAAACGGAAGGCTTTTTTGACATTACTCTGGGCAGTCTCATCCAACACCGGAAAGATGCAAAGGATACGCCGATGCCCCCGCTCCAAGGTTGCTTGTCAATCGACCCAAGTCGACCGGTGGTCTATTGCATCGAGCCCGGAAGAGAAATCGATCTCGGTGGCATAGGGAAAGGTTACGCGCTCGACCGCATGGTTGACCTTTTAAAAGAGCTTGCGGGGAACCATGCCCTTAGCGGCCTGATTTCCGCGGGGGCGAGCAGCCACCTCGCTTTTGGTGACCGCGTATGGCAAATCAATCTACGGGGTACTCACGCGGAAAAGAAGCTCAGCTTGCACAATCAAGCACTGAGCGCATCCGGCATTGAAATTCAGGGCGAACACATCGTGCGCCCCGACGGCCAACAAATCGAGGCCACGCACACCCGCCTCTGGGTTCAACACCAAAAAGCAGCTGATGCAGATTTCTGGTCAACAGCGGCCATGCTGATGCCCCTTAAAACCCTTCTGGAGCTCGGGAGTTTTCAAGGAACCATTTTTCAAGAAAACAAAAACTCACAACAAATTCAGGCTTTTTCTCCCCCATCGCCGAATTCTTAAACAAAGTGAATAGCCGCCAAGCGCCGATCCCCTAAGCCTGTAAGTTACGAATTGCATCAAGCTATGCCCACAAACCTTTCGGCTTGGATGAAGCATGCCCCTTTCCTGAAGCGCATTGGAGGCTCATCTTGCAAGGCATAGCTGTACGGCTACCGCCCTGGCAATGAAAAGAGAAAACCATCGCATATTCTCGTTTTTCAATGAAAACGGCATGCGTTTTGCTCATTTTCCTTGGAAAGCAAAGTATATTTAATTACATAATAAACCATGGATCAGGCTCGCATCCTCACAGATTGTCACAAATTCGTGAATTAAGGCTTGCAACTACCACCTAAAATCCTACAACCATCTTTCGACACTATGCATTTGGTGTCCAAAACAAACAAACAAAACATCATTATGAACAAATCAATCATCGCACTCTCTGTTGCGGCTTTGGGTTTCGCTTCCGCCACTCAGGCTGAAGAGCTCTCCATCTCTGCAACTTTTGGTTACGAATCCGAGTACGTCTTCCGTGGCGACAAGTTTGACCAGCAGGTTTTCCAACCAGCTGTCGACCTTGAGTACGGCAACTACTACGCAGGTATCTGGAGCAGCAACGGCATTTCTCAAGGCCGTGACCGCGACGCTTCCGAGGTCAACTTCTACGGTGGTTACGCATTCGCACTCGACGAGAACGTCTCGCTCGACTTCGGTGCTACTTACTACTACTTCCCGGAAGCTACCAGCGATTACGAGTTTGAGCTCTATGTTGGTGCCGCATTCGACGCCATCCTCGAGCCTGCCGGTTACATCTACTTCGAAACTGAAAACCAGATTTGGACCTTTGAGTTGTCCGCTGGTCACAGCATCGAAGTTGCTGAGCAAACCAGCATCGACTTCTCCGGTTACGCTGGCTACCAGTACAACTACAACCGTGACGCTGGCGATCCTCGCAACGCTTGGTACGCCGGCGTGTCCGCTGACCTGACTTACGCTTTCACTGACAGCGCATCGTTCAGCATCGGCCCACGTCTCAGCTCCAAGAAGGTTGACAGTGTCAACTCTTTCCAGAACTTCTGGTGGGGTGCTGCATTCACTGCAGGATTCTAAGCTAAGCTAAGCATTTTTATCGAAGCCCACACCTTTATTGGTGTGGGCTTTTTTTATCTACCCAGCTTTTGGCAAACGTTTCACCTGAGCAGAGAAATCGCAGGGACTTGAACCTACACCAAGCTTGCAACTTGAACATCACCGCACATCATTAGGTTATGAAAAGTGCCTACGAACTCGCCATGGAACGACTCGAAAAATCGGATCCAAGCGCAGCCAAGCCTCTTACTCGTGAGCAAAAGCTTGCCCTGCAGGAGGTTGAAACCAAATACGCGGCCAAGCTCGCGGAAAGAGAAATTTTCCTCAAAGCGCAACTGAGTGAGGCACGCGCCGCTAAAAATGCTGCTGAAGTCTCTCAAATCGAGGAGCAAATTCGCAATGAACGGATTCGCATCCAGGAGGAAAAAACGGTGGCCAAAGAAAAGCTCCGAAACACCTTGTAGAGTGAAATAGCATCAAGCCTTTCCGCTTGGGCGTAAGGGAAAACACTCCTTGCTTTCATACAGTTGAAAGCCGATCGAGCGTCATTCAAGCACACGGAGGGCCATCGTTTTGCGCTTCCCCCGATTCGGCCGTTCACCAGGGCACGTGCCCATGGTGCCTCGACACTATAAAGCACATTTTAAATCGAATTTATACCAAATTTAAGCATAAGAACTTTCTTAACGTTGAAACAAATCTGACTATTCAACAGTCTCCTGCTACTTTAGACCAATGTCCACCAAACGGACCGCAGCATTGCCAATGACTCCCCTCAGTATACGCGTTGAAAACCTGACCCGCCGCTATGGTCAAATTATGGCCATTAACGACGTTTCGTTTACCGTGAATCGAGGCGAAATCATTGGCTTTCTGGGTCCTAATGGCGCTGGGAAAAGCACCACCATGCGCATTCTCAGTGGAATAATGCCCGCCACTTCGGGAAGCGCCTGGATTGAGGGCATCCCCGTCGC
>PWZW01000037.1 GCA_003567255.1 Puniceicoccaceae bacterium
GCGTAGTTGATGATAAATACCCGGGTATCCATTGGCTCTTGATCGAGGTCTGCGGTGGCGCGGATACGGATGATATTTCGATCCTGAATGTAAGTGAATCCAAGGGGGTCGAGGACCACCTCAAAGACCTGTGGCCATGTCACGTTGCGTAACTTTAGTGATGTCCGCCCCTGAAGGGTTTCCGGGATGACGAGGTTGAGATCAAACAAATCGGCGACGCTGCGCAAAATTGTGCGTACATCGTCGTCCGGGAAGTCGACGGAGATGGTCTCATCCTCGCTCATGCTGGCTACCGAACCCTCGCCGGCTCCGGAAAGTTGCATCTGGACGACAGTGTCGTCGGGTAGCGGGCTGGTGACCTCAGGGATTGAGTCGGTGACTTCGCTGGTTCTGCTCGCACCCTCAATTTCGGTACGAGGAACCTCGACGATTTCGATGTCGTCCATCGACATGACTTCTCGTGGAGTTGCGATGTCATTTCCGGCGGTTTCCCCGGTAGCCTCGGTTACTTCCTCAGCTTCTGAATGCTCAAAAACGACAGCATCGTCGTCTTGCTGGTGGGCTGCGGCACTACTCTCCTCCGCAAAAGCGTGGGAGGTAACTGCCAACAGGCCGATTAGGTATATATGTAGTCGTTTCATGGTTAGTTGGATTATGGTATAATGGATGACCTTAGGTATATAAATAAATCAGCTAAATTATGGCGTCGGTGTGTCGAGGCGTACCCCGCTGCCGTCTTCCGAACCGGGCATCGGCACGTCTATCCGAGCATCGTTCAGACCAAGTACGAAAGAGTTTGAACGCACTTCGTGGATGGTGATCGCGTAAGGTTCTTCCCGAATACCGGGAAGCGAAACCCTGAATTCGTTACCTGCTTGGTAGAGCTGACCACCCCGAACCTGGAGGTAGGGGACCCCACCCCGCGTCAAGCGTCCGGTTATTCGGCTGGAAAAATTCGGAGCAATACGCTCGAGCACCGCCTGATCGGAAAACACAACCGGTGCGGGAGCTTCCGGTGCTTCCTCGACCTCAGCCACGACACGTCGGCTATCGTAGACGAAGGGGTTCGGCAGATCTCCAATAATCAGGGCAAACTCGGCTTCCTCTCGCTGCAGAATTTTTTCAGCGACCTCAAGTACGGCTTGCCTCCGCACATCCGGGAGAACGGCATCTGCCCGCCCACCCAGATTGATATTGGGACCCATCGCTCCAGCGACAACCCCACAAGGCAGGGCGGCGAGCGCACAAAGGCAAACGATTGGTTTAAGGTAGGGCATGATTAAGTTTCCTTTTGAGCAAGCACGCGGATCGTACAGCTGAGGGTTAAATTCGCCGCATCCCGGGTGGCACCGCCCCCGGATGCTCCCCGTATATCAAAGGTACGGATCTCGATGAAGGCGTTCACCGTTCGCAAATTATAAAGGAACTGCACCAGATCGGTAAAAGTGCCTTCGGCAACAAGCGTGTACTCGATCGCGGCGTATTCACGATTGCCCTCTGGTGCGATTACTGAACCCTGGCGCACCTGCGCGACACGAATGTCGGCCAATTCCTCCATTTGGTAAAAGAAGTTCGTATTGATGGCCCGCGCACTGGCCTGGAAAAGCCTGGCCTCAATCGATTCCACACTTTGGTTCAACGTCTCGAGTTGGTTAGCCAACTCTGCGGCCGCCCGTGTGTTCGCATCGATCTGGTTAATTTCGCTGGTCAGCGCAGTCTCGCTTTCCACAAGGGTAGCTTCCATGGCCCCGCGGGCGTAGGTATAAACAAAAGCCACCACTGCAAGAATCGCGCAAACCACTGCGGGAATCCTACCTTTCAGCTTTTCCAGGACGGTACTTATGGCGGCGGTATTCATGACTCGGGCGCAAGGACAACTTCGATAGAGTACGGAAAGATGCCCGCTTGATTACGTTGCTGAACGGACTCACTGATCGATAAGCCGTATCCCTCGGTAGCAAAGGGGAATTCTTCAAGGACGTTCTTGAAATCGTTCAGGATCTCAAGCTCTCGGACGTCCCCACGGATTTCCATCCGGTAAGTGGGTAAGCGCGGCCCTCGCGCGGCCGCCGCCCCGCCTCTGCCCCTACGAGCTGTGGCGGCGGGAGCCGCCTGGGTGAAGGAAACCTCGCGAAAGATGATATTCTGCGGACGGGTCAAGGCCAGCTCCGCGATGAGTTGGTGGACGACGAAGGGGTTTTGATAGAAAGCCTGTACCTCCTCAATCCGTCGTGCTGCCGCAATGAACTCACGATTCAATCGAAGATTTTCCCGGTTTTCGGAAGCACTCGCCGCAATCCGGCTATTCAGATTATCAATCGACTTCTCGTATTGCGAGATCCTGAGCTCACGCTGAGCGAGCAGGAAAGTAGCTCCGACAAGCAAAGCGACGGCCGCAAAGTTGACCAAAAAGTTGGTCCTCACCACTTTCACATCCGGCAAGGTCGCCGGAATGCGAAAGTCAGTTCGCCACCGGGGCTGTATCGCTTTTGACTTCGTCTTGCTCACTTTGTTTGAAGGTTCTTTGCTGATATTCTCCGAGGAGGCTAAAAAGGCCCAGCCAACGGGATCCAAGGTTGGAAAGGTCAACGGCATCTCCGACCTCTACGCCGAGGTCGTTTAGCCAGCGCGCGTAATCCACCCGCAGCGTTTGGACACCAAGCGTGGAGGAAAGCGTACGGCTGATCCAGCTGAGATTTTTCGGTAGCAAACTGACAAAAATGTGCTCGATCATTTGTCCTGTTTTCACCTCGTAAGATCCGATGGACGCCTGAAGTTCGCGAATCACATTACGAAGTAACTTCGGGCCCATTTCTGCAAAATCGAACGTATTACTAAAAAATATCCTTCTGGCAGATGACTCGTCTTTGAGCCCAAGCTCCGCTTGCAGGAGGGGAAAAATACTGTCCAAACCGCTGGAAATCACACGGGCATCGTCGATCCCACCCTTATTAATAACAGAGATGAGCGCGCCGCTGGCTTTCATCTCAAAAAACAACACGGGCCCCTTCACTTCCTCAAAGAGGGCGAAATCCGCAACGGCTCCGATAGTGGCAATGGAGCCCATCTCCAACCGGAGGGGATAGACGCCGAGCTTCAACAACCTATCCTGCCAATCTTGAAACTCGTCGATGGCCGCACCGCAAAAAAGAACTGACTTTTCGTTGCCACTCTTGAAATCAAAGCTTTCACCGTCTTTCCCGGAAAGCACCTCCACATTCATTTTGGCAGTATCGACTTTGAACTTCTCTTGTAGCGTCGTCTCCAAATTTTTGGGATCTCTGGCCTTCCCCACGCTATCAAACTCATGCACATGAACGAAGCGAGAGTTCGGATAAACACCACAAACCGCCTGCGCGAAACGGGTTCCTCCAAAGTCGTAAAAACTTTCAAAAAGATCCTGGCCACTCTGCGCGGTATCCAAAGGAATTTCCATAATGGCCTCGATTTGCATCGGTACGGTGCTGGAGGACGTGCGGGCCGCGAGGATGGAGAACTCCGAATAATCAACGAAGAGCGCCTTTTTTTTCGACTTTAGCATTTATGAAATAATGGAGCAGGTAGTTGCGTTCTGCGCGACTGAGGACCTCGGCATCTTCATCCCTACCTCACACAGCACCTTATGAGGATTCACCTGCGTACCGATTGAGCAAGCGAAAAACCACCATCCTCCCCGCCTTCCGTAAATTTACAGAAATTCTACAACTCGACCCAAGAACCGCCCTGAGGGCACCCCGTGAAGGCGCAAAGGAGCGGCGCTGCCACCATGGGCAGAATCCGTCCGCGCATCACGCAAATAATGCCTCGTTTCCTCTTTTATGAACCGCTGCCTTGTTTCCTGCTTAATTGCACTTGCCTAACTCCGGGGGAAAACGTAGCCATCAAACGCATGGATAAGCTCGACGAAATTTTTTCACTTCAGGACGACTTGAACAAACGAATCGGAGTAAACACCTCCGGAATGAGCGAAAAGGAGAAGGCCGAATGGGTCCTGAACTACACCCGGGCCATGCAACAGGAAATTGCTGAGCTGATCGATTCTGTGCCATGGAAGTGGTGGGCGAAGTACCAAAAATTCGATGAGCAAAACGCCAAAGTTGAGGTGGTTGACCTGTTCCACTTCCTTATCTCGATTGCCCAGGTACTTGGGATGACTCCGCAGGATGTTTACGATGCCTACCAGAAAAAGAATAAAGTAAATCACCTCCGGCAAGACAGCGGTTACGCCGTCAAAGACGAGGACGATTCAAAACACATTTAAGGAGCAAAAGTCACCCTGGGTGAGCCTTTGGCATCGCTTTTGAGATCAGGACTGAAGCGGGGGAGCGTCATCCTGGGCTTCGGTCTTTAAACGAAGTTGCCCGCAAGCGGCGTCGATATCGTGCCCCTTTTCCCGACGAATCGTGACCGAGACTCCTGCTTTTTTAAGCACCTCCACAAAGGCGTCCTGCCGGCGAATCGAAGGTCGCTTCCACTCCAGACCCTCCACCTTGTTGTAGGGGATACAATTCACATGTGCGTGAAGCTCGCGGGCAATTTCCACCAATGCCGCCGCTTGATCCAACCCATCGTTGACCCCCTCAATCAAAATAAACTCGAGGGTGAGCATTCTACCGTGCGCCTGTTGAAAGGCCTTCGCCGCGGGGATCAACTCGCTCAACGGAAAACGCTGATTGATCGGCATGATTTGGCTCCTCACCGCATCGGTTGCCCCGTGGAGCGAAATAGCCAGACGAACGGCCAAGCCCTCTTCAGCAAGTTTTTTTATTTGGGGCGCCAACCCTGAAGTGGAAACGGTGATACGGCGGGCCCCGAAATCGAGCCCCCATTGTGCATTGAGGATGCGGATGGTTTTCACCAGCGTATCGTAGTTTGCCAACGGTTCCCCCATACCCATGAAAACGATATTGTCGAAGGAAGGGCGGGATGCATCCGCACGGACGGTGTGCGCATCTTCCCGACGGCAAATGTGCATCAACTGGGCGACCACTTCGGACGGATTCAAATTTCTCCGAAAACCGGCAATCCCGGAGGCGCAGAATTTGCACCCGTAGGCACACCCCACTTGGATGGATACGCACACGGTCTTCCGGGAATGGGCCTGACCAACCCCAACTTGTGGCGCACGAATCAAAACCGTTTCAATCAGCGAACGATCCTCCAATTGTAGGAGGAGCTTTTGGGTAACATCGTTTGAGCGCTTATCCAATACTGGTTCTGCGGGATAGAAGATGTAATGCGCGTTCAACCAGTTGCGAAAATCTTTTGGCAGGTTCGACATCGCATCCCAGTCACCCACCCGTTTTTTGTAAACCCACTCCATGGTTTGGCGGGCCCGAAACGGCTTGTAGCCAGCTTCGACCACACGTGCACTCAGCGATTCCAAAGACTCGCCAAAAATACTGGGTTTTTCCGGTTTGAAGACCATCGGCAAAATACAGGCAGATTTTTGGTTCGGACAAAACCACAAAATCGCAAGCGCGGGGCATTTAGCCAAGGGACCCCGCACCCCCCACACCAAATGCTGTTTTTCCTTGGACTCGCATTCATTTGAGTAGATGGTGACAGAGTCTTAGGTAAGCCTCTAACCCACTGGACCCTTGACTGCTCAATATCAATCTCAACGCCAACTACGAGACATGCTTCCCGAAGAGCGACCGCAAGAGCGGCTCGAGGCCCTCGGTGCGGGTGCATTGACCGACAAAGAACTGCTCGCGATGATGCTCCGCAGCGGCCAAAAGGGCATGGATGTTTTGGCGGTGGCCGAGTCACTACTCAGTGCTGCAGGCTCCCTTTACACGCTGCTCGGTTGGACTCGCGAAGACTTCGAAGATATCAAAGGCATCGGAAAGGTAAAAGCTCTCCAACTTGTCTCGCTGATGGAAATTTCAAAGCGCACGCTGCTGGAAAACCAGGATCCGGCCCCCATGCTGGACAGTCCGGAGGCCGTCTCCCGCTTCCTCCGCGCCCGCGCCCACGGGCTCGAAATCGAAAAGTTCTGGGCACTTAACCTGAATCGGAAGAATCGGCTGCTTCGCTGCGTAGAGGTGACCTCGGGCACCGCGACCGCCAGCCTTGTCCACCCCCGGGAAGTGTTTCGCGCCGCCATCCGCAGCGGCGCGAGCGCCCTAATTGTAGCACACAACCACCCCAGTGGTGACCCGGCGCCAAGCCGGGCAGACATCCAAGTCACCCGACAGTTGAGAGAAGCTGCAAAAGTGGTTGCCATCGACCTGCTCGATCATGTTGTGATTGGGAAGCCGGGGGCCGACCCACAATCGCTGGGGTATTACAGCTTTAATGACGCTGGCCTCATTTAAGCAATCCACAAGCGTGGCTCCCCGGGGCCCACAAAATACTTATAAAAGGGAACCAGCGCACCGCGCGCTCCGTCCCCATATGCAAGCTGGTAAACATCCCCCACGCAAATCCACCCCTTTCCATGCACACTATCGCGATCTACAACATCAAAGGCGGCGTCGGCAAAACGGCCACCGTAGTTAATTTAGCCTACCTTGCGGCACTTTCCGGAAAGCGCACTCTCTTGTGCGACCTTGATCCACAAGGCTCAGCCTCCTTTTATCTGGATGCCTCGGAGAAAAAAGGTCAGGGTAACAAAAACCTGCTCAACGGAGGAAAATCGCTTCAAAAACACATTCAACAAACTTCCTACGCGCATCTGGACATTTTCCCAGCCAGCCTCGCCTACCGCACCTTGGAGCTCGACCTGGCAGGAAAAAAACGCCCAAAGAAACAACTGAAGCAGAGCCTCAAATCGCTGGAAGATCGGTACGACTACCTGTTTATTGATGCACCCCCCAGCCTCACGCTTTTGGCGGAAAACATCTTTCGCGCGGCGGATTATGTGCTCTCTCCGGTGATTCCCAGCCCACTCTCGGTCCATAGCTTTCAGCAGCTGAAAGCCTACTTTCAGACGAAACAAATACGCTCGTGTCGCCTGGCGGCATTTATTTCGATGGCGGAGCGTCGAAAACGCCTGCATCGGGAGACGATCGAACACCTCTTGCTTTCCGATGCCAAGTTTGCCCCCGCGGTCATTCCAGCCTCAGCCAGCGTCGAGCGCATGGGTGAAGCCCTCGCCCCCTTGCACACTTACGACCGTAATTCGGTCGCTGCCAAAGCCTATCGCCAGTTGTGGGAATACCTTTCAACTAACCTCAACATGGAGGCGACCAGCGAAAACCCATGGTTCTTCGGAAAACCAAAAAAACTCAAGAAGCAAAAGTAACGCTCTCGGAAACACGAAAAACCGTCTTTCCGAACGCCCACTAAGCTTTGACTCCGCCCGTCCCAACCGCTGTATTGATTGGATAACGCTGCACCCTACATTCAAGGCACACATTCTTGGAGCATCCGGTTCAATCTCGGCTTCTCTGGACAGCCATACCTTACAGGAGAAATTGCGCAAAGCCGTGGAACGCGCGACGCATCTACCTCCCTCGAACCGCGAAGGGATCGATGCTTGGCTGCAAACCCTCCCCCTGGAACTCACCCACACCTTTAAGGGCCACACGCCCTGCGTTGAAATTCAGCAGCCCGCCGAAAAAGTATTTTGCGATGCCGGGAGTGGGCTCCAAAACTACGATGCCACCAATGATTCGGCTGAGGGGACCCACTACCACTTTTTCCTCTCTCATCTACACTGGGACCACATCCAGGGCTTTCCTTTTTTTCAACCAGCTTACGCGGCCCGCAACCGGATCACCTTTCACACCGCGCACCGGGAGGCACCCACCGTCTTTAAGCAACAAATGGCGGCGCCCTCTTTTCCGGTCAATTTCAGTGAGCTGAAAGCGCGGATAGCGTTTAGCTTTTTTGAACCCGGAGACACAATTCGGTTGGGCGCTTTGAGCGTTCAAACGATCCTCCAACCACACCCAAACAAGTCGTGCGGATTTCGCTTTGACCTGGGCGATCAGAGTATCGTTTACGCCAGCGACTGCGCGCACGGCAAAGAAGCCCATGAAGACACCTACCCCTTTCTCAACTTCTTCGATCATGCCGACATTCTTATTCTCGATGCTCAATTCAGCCTTACTGAAGCAAACACGAGCAAGTCTGGCTGGGGCCACTCAAACGCGATCATCGCCGCAGAACTGGCCACCCGTGCCGAGGTAAAGCACCTCGTTCTTTTTCACCACGACCGGAAACTTGATGATACGGTACTGATCGAACGCCTAGCTCAGGCCCGCGCTTATCAGCAGGTATACGCACGCGCTCTGCGCGGCATGGCGCCTGACCCGAACGAGCCCATGCAAATTTCCCTCGCCTTTGATGGCCTCGTCCTCGATCCTTCGAGCCGCAAAAATCAATGAAGGAAACCGAGTCAAAATCCATCACCAAAGCTGAAATTAACGAACTCCCGCTGATATTTTGGGAAGGCCCCGTTAAAATCGTCGAGACCACAGAGGAAGCCGAAAAACTGGTGCCGCAGTTAAACCGGGAGCAGATTCTCGGTTTCGACACCGAAACTCGGCCCGCTTTTAAAAAAGGGCAGTACTACCCTCCGGCACTGGTGCAACTGGCCACCGCAGAAACCGTGTTTCTCTTCCGGATCAGCCAAATGGGGACGTTTGAGCCATTGATCCCGATCTTTGAGAATGCCAACGTTATCAAAACCGGCGTTGGTCTCACGGATGATGTCAAGGAGTTGCGTAAATTGCAGGAATTCTCTCCGGCAGGATTTCTAGACCTGACGAAGCTAACGGTGCCCCTCGGCTATGTGAACCGCGGACTGCGCCCGCTTTGTGGCCTTTTGCTGAACGGGCGGATTTCCAAGGCTGCCCAGGTCTCGAACTGGGCACGCCCAGTCTTGGAACCAAAGCAAATCCAATATGCCGCCACCGATGCGTGGGTGAGTCGTCAACTATATTTAAAAGCGGTGGAAGCGCAAAAACTGCCCTCAGGGGACTAGGGCTGGCGCACTTACCTTAAATTTCTGGTTCTTCTGCAATCCCCCTGGGATCCTTAAAAGCATATGCTGTTCTATTTGCCGCAGACCTGTTACCCGACGGCGCAGCCGTCTTTGGACTGCGGCAGTCCTGCTGCCAAGCGCTTGGCGCTGTCCAAGGTTCCTTTGGCACGAAAACGCACCCCGCGACGCGGGACAGGCGAGAAATTAAAAGGAAGCTGCGCTAAGCCGAGTTGCTGAACCAAGGATCGGCTGCCCGCTTCCGGGAAGCGAGGCAATGGTTCAAGCTTACCATCTGTGGCAGACGTGTCGATGGAGGGCTGGAACCACGGAGCTCAACTGCTGGCCTGGGCGTCGCAGA
>PWZW01000015.1 GCA_003567255.1 Puniceicoccaceae bacterium
ATGCTGCTGAGTCCCGCTTTGCGGGGATGGTGGCGGCAAAATAAAAGAGGCCGGGGGTCATCTGGTTTGCTGGGTGCTGAGTGCGTTTTTTACAATAGTTCTGGCGCAGGATGTCGTGTGCTGCGGCTGCTTTTATGTTTATGATGCGCAATAAAATTGACAAAATGGTTTATACTGAGCAATTTAATGCTCAAAATGAAAAAAACGCCACACCTGCTGCCTGCTCAGCGCCGTCTCATGGAGCGCTTCGGAGAGAACCTCCGTTTGGCTCGCTTGCGTCGCAAACTAAGTGCCGTGCGGGTGGCTGAGCGGGCTGGTATTAGCCGCAGGACTCTGCTCAGCATTGAGTCTGGTGCGCCCACCGCAGCCATGGGCAACTACTTTCAGGTTATGCGGGTGCTGGGTTTGGAGAAGGATTTTGAGCTGTTGGCCCGCGATGATGAGATGGGCAGAAAGTTGCAGGACATGGAACTCACTCCGAAGCGGCGGGCCCCGAAACGGAAGTCTGAAGGATGAGCCGTCCAGCTACCATTTCTGTTTATGCCAACTGGAAAGGTTTGAGTGGGCCGACGCTTATGGGGCAGCTGCACCGCTCGATCATTCGCGGTGAAGAAGTGATTTCCTTTGAGTATGCGAGGGCTTGGCTTACGCAGGTACGCTACGCGCTTGCGCGTGCCTTGCGGGCGGCGGGGCAGGAACGGAGGCGTGGGGTTCGAGGACGAAGGCACTTGGCTTGCGGCTTCTTGGCGTGACGCTAAGTGAAGGAGGCTGATGTTTCCTCCCGGGGATTGTACTTCGCTATCGTCTACCGGGACTTTACGTGAAACTGTATGATATCCAAAAAAATGGGCAGAATCGTCCGGATTTTTGCCGGGCCGATTCCCTTAATCCCTGCGGCTGCGCCCACGCTGAGTGGCTTTTGGTCGGCGAGCTGTACCAATACCTTGTTGGGAAAGATAGTGTAAGCGGGCGCACCTGCGGCGGCAGCCAGCTCATTTCGCTTGGTGGCCAGGGCTTGGTAAAGCACTGGATCAGTACAATCCGCGGAGCCATCAACGCCCGAGCGGGGTGGGCGCCCAGAGTTTGAGGTGGCGTGGCTCTTTACGCTCTGTACCTTCGGCCTTTCGGGCCATTCCAGCCGGGCGGTTTCCGCCCCCCGCATGACTTCGGAGCCAAGCACGCTCAGCTGGAGCAAGGCAAAGCCATCTTTTTCGACGGTTTCGACGAGGCCTGCGGTGGCGAGGGCATCGAATAGTTGATTGAGGTATTGGGTCCCCTCTTTGCGGAGGAGACCAAAAGTCGAAATTTTGTGGAGACCTGCCCTTTTCAGATCCTCGGCCTCGCTACCCATCAGGGCCTGAATGATTTTGCGTTTGCCGAAACGGGCTTGCCAGTGGTCTTGATCTATCCGACGGCAGCACCGGGCGACGCCACTGAGTGCTTTGATCAGTATCGTGGTTTCTTCGCGCGTGCCCAGGCGCGTGCTCGCCTCGTCCGCGCCGACGCAGTGGTCGCAGCGTCCACAGGGGCCTTTTGCCTGTTCTCCAAAGTAATGGAGAATCCAATCTTGTCGGCATTTGTTGGCGTAAGCGAAGCGGATGACCGATTGCAGCCGTTCATCATCCCGCCGTCGCTTTTCTGCCAAAGCGGCAGCGTCAAAAGGTAAAGCCCGACCAAGCAGCTCGGGCTTGAGCACACGGGTCCCTTTCAAGCGTCGGCCCGGGAGGTCGAAGCGTTCGATGAGGCCGGCTCGGTTAAGGAGCGAGAGTGCACTGCTCACCGCCATCGGGTTGATTCGACGCTTGGTGCGATCAATCAAATCGTCGACGGGGAGTTTGACGATGTTTTCGGCATCCCGCTCCGCACATAGCTGCTCAAAGACTTCTTCAATCAAGGGGAGTCCGGGATTGGCACCTTCGATGAAAAATTCCTGAATGCGTTTGTCTGCGAAAGTGAAGAGCAGTTCGCAGACCCCTGGCTTGCCATCTCGCCCCGCCCGGCCGCCCTCTTGGTAGTAGGCTTCGACGGAGCCTGGCATCTCAAAGTGACAAACAAACCGGATGTCTGCACGGTCAATACCCATGCCAAATGCGTTGGTCGCTACCACCACATCCGCTCCTTTGGACATGAACATATCTTGTGCCGCGGAGCGGTCGCGGTCCGAGAGCCCGCCGTGGTAGCGAATCACCCGGCTGTGCGCCAGTTCAAGGCGCTCGGCCACCGCATCGACTGATTTTCGAGTGGCGCAAT
This sequence comes from Puniceicoccaceae bacterium, assembly GCA_003567255.1. Lineage (GTDB taxonomy): Bacteria > Verrucomicrobiota > Verrucomicrobiia > Opitutales > Coraliomargaritaceae > T3Sed10-183. The sequence goes on from PWZW01000015.1 coordinate 2,251, forward strand.
ACACGATCCCGGTTTTGTGCTCCTCGATGAGCGCTTCCAGGCGGGCGAACTTGGCATCCTCGCCGTTCACCTGCACGACCCGGAAGCTGAGGTTGGGGCGCTCGAAGCCGGCGACAAATTCCGAAGGTTCCCGTAGAGCCAAATGTTGCTTAATATCTCCCTGGACATCCGGGGTCGCGGTCGCGGTGAGGGCAATACACGGAGGGTCTCCGAGCGCTTTGCGGGCCGCCCGAAGCTTCATGTAATCGGGGCGGAAGTCGTGCCCCCATTGCGACAAACAGTGGGCTTCATCAATCGCGAAAAGAGAGATGCCCTGATCTGGCAGGGCGCGGAGAAAGGAGGGCGCTCGGAAGCGCTCCGGAGCTACGTAAACCAGCTTGACTTCCCCGGAACGAATGGCGCGGAGGGTCTCAGCTTGTTCCTCCGCCGATTGCATGCTGTTGATGGCTGCGGCAGGAAGTCCCTTGGCGCGGAGGACATCCACTTGGTCCTTCATCAGCGCAATCAGAGGGGAGACGATGATCGTTACTCCGGGAAGGAGCAGTGCCGGAAGTTGATAGCATAGACTTTTACCACCCCCGGTCGGCATGACCACCAAACAATCCTGACCAGCGAGCACCGCCTCAATGATGGCGTCCTGCGGTGGTCGGAAGGCGTCCAGCCCGAAATATTGTTTGAGTGCATCCGTTGGGGACATATGGGCAGTGTGCAAATGTTCATTTGTTTGCCAAGGAAAAGCACAGCTTCCTTCGCCCTTTTCTAAAGACTATACATTTGAGTGTGTGGCTGGGATGGAGAGAGACCGCTGAAAAGTATCGCCTGGATGGCCGGTTGCCGCCTTTCGGGTTGGGTGAGGGGAGTTATCTGTAAGTTTCCTGAGCGAAGGTGCCCATCGTAGAGATTCCTTTTGCATTTTTCTTTTCGTGTGTCTTAATTTCAGGGAGATGGACCTCACCAACACAGTCGGTAGAGCACTTGCGCCGGAACGCGAACATTCGGTGAGCGAGGCTGATGTTGACAAGGCCTACGTCGAGAAGGTTCAGGCGGGGCATGTCGGCGCTTACGACTTCCTTGTGCAAAAGTACCGGGCTCGGCTTTACTCCATGGTTTATCACCTCTGCGGAAACCGTGAGGATGCGGCGGATCTCACGCAGGATGCCTTTATCAAAGCTTTCCAGTCGATCGGCCGGTTTCGCGGTAAATCCGCGTTCTACACCTGGTTGCATCGAATTGCCCTCAACCATACACTGTCTTTCCTGAAAAAGAACCGTCGCCGCCGATTTTTCAGCTTTGAAAATATCGAAGAAGAGGCGTCTTCGAGTGAAATTTTTGAAACTTTGGCGTCTAAATTGCAGACGGAGCGCCCTCTGCTAATGAACGAGTTACAAGAGAGATTGAACGATAGCCTACAAAAACTGTCTGAAAAGCATAGAGCCGTTGTCGTTTTGCACGAAATTGAAGGCTTGGATCACAAGGAAATTTCAGAAATCACCGGAAGTACGGTAGGCACCGTCAGGTCCCGTCTTCATTACGCCAAACAGCAGCTGCAGGCAGATTTAAAACAGTACATTTCCTAGAAAAAATTTTTACCCAACATATGGAAGATCAAACGAAGAAAAGCAAAAGCAGAGTAAGTGTGGAAGACTTGCTTAAACTGAAGCGCGCAGAAAAGCCAGACGATGCTTTTTGGGATAGGTTTGATGCTCAACTCCATCAACGGATGCTGCAAACCTTGGTGAAGAAGGATCCTTGGCATCTTCAGGTTTTGCGCTGTTTTCGTCTGCGTATCGTTCAAGGGGCAGCATTTGCCTGCGTCGCCGCGGCAGCTTTTGTCGGTTTGGACCGTAGTGGTACGTTTGGCGGTGGCGAGGCTCCGAGCATGGCTCAGGCAAATCCGGGGGACAACAGTTCCCCTGGCTACGCTGCTTCCGGAGAGGCTTTTTTAGGTGTTTTGCAAGACGCGGTACCCTCGGCGCTGGCTTATTACTCAGCGAACATGGAGGGCATTTTTGGCCCGAATGATGCCGATCAAACGGACTTTGGTATCGGGCATGTCCACCGCGCGGAACCTGCGCCTGAGGCCCGCTTTACTCGCGAATTTTCTGCGGACAACGTGCGCATGGCAAGTAACCAAAGCGAAACTTTCCGGGTCGATTACGCATCCAATACCTTGGATAGTGGCAACGACCGCGTGGGGCGTTTGGTCTACTAGGAAATTTTGAAGTATGGTGAGACGGTTCAGCCGGGTCCTGGCAATAGCGCTTTGCCTTTTGGGCGCAGCTCCACTCTGGGGAGGCGCGCTTGCCTTGCAGCAGCGTATGGTCGACCTATACGAGGAAAACGCGGATGCGGTTGTCCGCGTGAAAGCCGCTTTTCGGGAAACCAGGGAAGATGGGAGTTCTCATGTCACCCTGCGCATCGGTACCGGCTTTTTTATTGCTCGTGATGGTCTGGTGCTCGCCAACGCTAGTCGCGCGGCGGGCGCGGATCGCGTATGGATAGAGTTTAATGGCGGAACTTACGCAACGGAGCCCTTGGGTCATGATCGTTTGACCAATCTTTCTCTGCTGCGGGTCCTTGAGCCTCCGAAGGATTTTAGGATCATTCCCGTCGACTCAGGAACCCCAGTTCCTGCGATCGGCAGCTTCGTTTTTAGCATCGCGCATTCGCTGGATTTTGACAGCTCCCCCAATTTTGGGGTGATGACCGGGTACGAAAACCGTCTCGGCCCACAAATTTTCCCTACTTACTATATTCGTTCGACGATCTCGGTGGATTCGGGCGAGGGCGGGTGTCCCATCCTCGACATAAATGGGCGTTTGGTTGGTGTGAGCATTGCCTCAATCCCAGAAATTGGCTCGTCCTACGCGCTTCCCGTAGAGGCTTTAATCCGCGTTAGGGATGATATTTTAAACGAAGGTGAAATGGTTCATAGCTGGATGGGATTTGAAGTCAGTGAGCGCGGGCCCAGTGAGGGGCTCCATCGGGTTTTCCTGTCCTCGATTTCTGAGGACACGCCAGCTGGAGACGGCGGTCTTTTGGAAGGGGATATCCTCTTGGCTATCGGGGGAAGGGAGATTTTTGCGCTTCCCGACGTGCCTAACGCAGTCTTTTTCACCCGCGCGAATCAGCGAACCACGGTGCGCGTGCGGCGCGATGGTGAGGAGATTGAGTACTCTATCCGTACGATCCCCAGGCCAGAGCGCGACCCACTTTTAATTCCGCGTGAAGAGCCTGTCGGCGAAGTGTCCCCAGAAGATGCCGAGATGCTCCGGCGGGAATTGGGCACCAACGCTCCCGAAGCGACCACACCCGGCTCAGCGTCGCCCTGAGTGGCTGCATTGGCTCTGCGAGCATGCGGGAAGGCCAGTCCTTTTCCTGTTCTCAATCGATTCGGCTAGTTTGCGAAGCGGAAGACTGCGACGTCGCCGTCTTTGAACAGATACTCCTTACCCTCCAGGCGATATTTGCCCGCTTCCCGCGCAGCGGCTACGCTTCCAGCGCCCACCAAATCCTCATAAGCAACTACCTCAGCTTTGATGAATCCGCTCTCGAAATCCGTGTGAATCACTCCGGCACACTGCGGGGCCTTCATGCCATGAGTAAAAGTCCAAGCCCTGACCTCTTTCTCTCCCGCGGTGAAATACGATGCCAAGCCAAGTAAATCGTAGGCTGCGCGGATGAGTTTGGAGACTCCTGAATCCTCAACTCCGAGGCTGCTGAGATATTCGCGCGCTTCTACCTGATCAAAGTCGATAAGCTCTGCCTCGACCGCTGCGGAAATGACGCAGATCCCCGCATTATGGTGCTCTTTAACAAATTTTTCCACGTGGGCGACGTGCTGATTTTGAGAGGGATCCGCCAAGTCGGACTCTGCTACGTTGCAGGCATAGAGTACTTGCTTAGCGGTCAGGAGACAGAGCCGCTTCAGTACGACCCGCTCTTCATCAGTCATATCAAGAGTGAGGGCAGGGAGGTTTTCGTTGAGGTGGGGAAGGAGTCGCTCGATCAGGGCAAGTTGCTCTGCTGCCTCCTTATCACCCCCACGTGCTTTTTTTATATTTTTCTCTTTTTGGCTCTCCAGCGAGCTCATATCTGCCAAGACCAACTCAGTATGAATGACATCGATATCTCTCAAAGGGTCGACGGAACCCATGTTGTGGATGATATCCTCGTCCTCAAAACAGCGGACAACTTGGACGATGGCGTCTACTTCACGAATATTCGCCAAAAACTTATTGCCCAAGCCTTCACCCTTGCTGGCTCCCGCAACTAAGCCGGCAATATCGACAAACTCGATGGCAGCCGGAATCACCACACTCGTTTTGGCAATTTGGCGGAGCGGTTCCAAACGCTCATCCGGGACTTGGACGACTCCCACATTCGGGTCGATCGTGCAAAAAGGATAGTTGGCTGATTCCGCTTTTCGTGAACGCGTGAGGGCGTTGAAAAGGGTGCTTTTACCAACGTTGGGGAGTCCGACAATTCCTGCTTTCAGCATAAGGACGTGAAGATGCCTGTGGCTTCCGTGTGCGCAATGCAAAAAACCTTACACCTGCGCTAAAGGCAGGAAAGGTCGCTGATGTCGGAGAGTGCCCGCACTGCGGAGAGGTATCCAATGAGCGCAGCTGGAGGCTGAAGTGCCCGTGCGCTCAACTTTTCTTGAAGCGCTTTAAAAACTTTTCGAACTGTCCCTTGGTTTCAGATTCCTGGGGCGCTTCATGCTCTCGGGCGGCCGCCTTTGGGACGTCTGCGCTGGCTGTCTCCACGGCCTGGGTAGGGTTTGTGGATTCGGCGCTCTGCGGTTCCAAGGCAGTTTGCGGTGTTTGCGCTGGGGCTTCTTCTCCCTTTTGCGTGAGGACCGAAGGCGGTTTCCTCAGCTCTTTGAGTACCGAGGAGTACAGGACTGGCTTCAAAAAATAGGGTATGTTGTACAGCTTGAGGAGCTGCCGGTCCGTAAGCGTCAAACAGCCACTGACAACGGCACACTTGAGCTTTGGATAGTTTTCCCGGAGGTCGATCACGAAATCAATGCCCCTGCCGTCAGGCAAGCGGTGATCGGTAATGACGATGTTGTAACGAGCCTCTCCCTGACTCTCCCAAAGTTGCTGTGCTTCTTGAAGGGTAGCGGTCGATACAACCTCGTGCCCAAGCAATTCCATCTGCTGCTTGCCCAGCTTGCTTAGCTCTGGTTCGTCCTCAATGAGCAAGATTTTCATACAGATGTCTTAATTCCCTGCGTCATTCAAGGCAATCGAATAGTGGGCTCTGCAGAACAAATAGGGCCATAAAGCCGTGGAAAAATGGGAACACTTTACGACCTCTAAAAAAAAGCAGCGAATCAGGTGAGGCAAGCTCATTTGGTAAATAAATTGTTAAAAAACATCTAATACGGGCAAGGGTGGGCGGCGCACTTCGGGATTAGACCAAAGCGTCATAAATTCGAGTAAAGCTAAATCCGCGCCTGTTTTTCAGAATTGGAATTAAAATTTGAGCCGCGCTGCGGGTGCCTAAGACGCTCGGCTACTCCACCGTTACCGATTTAGCGAGGTTCCTTGGCTTGTCTACGTCGCATCCACGCTTTACCGCAATGTAGTAGCTGAGCAGCTGAACCGGGATACTCATGAGAATCGGTTGAGTAATTTCATGGGTGGAGGGCACTCGGATCAATTCGTCGACAAGATTATCCGGTATGTCGCAATCAGCCGTGGCGATGCAAATGACCTTACCCTTCCGCGCTTTTACTTCTTGAATATTGGCGAGTGTCTTTTGGAAAATCTCGCCGTTGGTCGCAAGGAAGAGGCTGGGGCACTTTTCGCTTACCAAGGCAATGGGCCCGTGCTTCATTTCGGCCGCCGGATAACCCTCGGCGTGGATGTAAGATATCTCTTTCAGTTTGAGGGCGCCTTCCAGCGCTATCGGAAACATGTATTGCCGACCAAGAAACAAAAAGTCCTCAAAGTGGGCATAACGTTCGGCGATGGCTTTCAAATCTTCGCTGCAGTCGAGTGTTTGCGTAACGAGCGCGGGCAGTTTCTTCAAGGCTTGGACAATGTCCACTCCGTCACTGAAACTCAAATCGCGCAACCGCCCAAGATAAAGTCCCAGCATGGCGGACAGCATGATCTGTGAGGTGAAGGCCTTTGTTGAGGCGACGCCAATTTCTGAACCAGCATGTTGGTAAATGCCTCCGTCCGCTTCCCGCGCGATGGACGACCCGACGCTATTGTTAATCGCGAGCGTTGTGTAGCCCTTGCGTTTGGCCTCGCGTAGGGCTGCGAGCGTATCGATGGTTTCTCCCGATTGGCTAAGGGCAACGACCAGCGTATTCTTATCGAGTGGGGCATTTCGGTAGCGGAACTCAGATGCGTATTCCACCTCGACGGGTAGGCGCGCATACCGCTCAATCAAATACTCCGCGACGAGACAGGCGTGCCAAGCCGTGCCACAACCAAGGAAAAGGATACGGTCGATTTGCCGAAGCTCGCTGGGGTTTAAATTCAGTCCACCAAATTTGGCGGTGCTTCCATCATCAGAAAAGCGTCCGCGCATGCCGTTTTCCAAGGCGGTAGGCTGATCGAAGATCTCTTTTTGCATGAAGTGTTGAAAGGTGCCGAGCTCGGACTCTGCGGTGTCCCAGTCGACCTTTTCAACGACCGCACGGACCTCTTCATTGCTAATTGTAGAGATGGAAAAATCGTCCCGCGAAAGCACCACGACCTCGCCGTCATTTAGGTAAACGACGTTTTGCGTACTGCTGGCAATCGCATTTACATCGCTCGCCAGCAAGTGCTCTCCTTTACCTACGCCAATGATCAAGGGGGACCCCCGACGGGCTCCGATGAGCAAGTTTGGGCAATCGAGGCAGAGGACCGCGATGCCATAGGTTCCCTCAAGGTGGAGCAGGCTTTTCCGTACGGATTCCTGAAAGCGCTTTTCATCGTCCGTGCCAG
>PWZW01000280.1 GCA_003567255.1 Puniceicoccaceae bacterium
AGCCAATTCCAGTGGGTCACCTTCCGGCAAAGTTGGCATTTCCAGCGCAAATTCAGTTTCGAGCCTCGGACCGAGCAGAATGCAAAGCACCAAGCCGACGCTAAGCCCAAGAATGATCACTAACCATTTGCCCCCTTTGCCCTGCCTTCGAAAAGAAGCTTTTTCGGCCGGTGGAGGCGCCGCGCTAGTGCATGGTTTACGGTACATAGGTCGGTATTCCGAAGTTTAAGAAGAGAGCAAAACGAGGATACGGTCGCTAATCAAGCGGACCCATCCACAAAACCTAAAAACCATACAAGCCAATCCGGGAGTTGCACCGCAAGCAAAGCTTTTGTACGGTCTCCCTTAAAACCGCATGAAAGCAATTCACCTAGGCGCCGCCGCTCTAAACCTGACTCCAAAAGACTGGGAGGGAAACACCCGTACCATCCTTGCCTGCATTGCGGAAGCAAAAGCGCGCAAAGTCTCTGTGCTCTGTCTCCCGGAGTTGGCGATAACCGGCTATGGCTGTGAGGATGAGTTTCACGCGCCCTACGTGTCCGAATGGGCATTACGCATTTTGTTTGAAGACATCGCTCCGGCCTGCCGCGGGATCACGGTGGGGATTGGACTTCCTTTTTGCTTGGACGGATGCATTTACAACGGCATCGCCCATGTGGTGGACGGTGCGGTGGTTGGGGTGATTGCAAAACAAAACCTTGCCGGGGACGGCATCCACTACGAACCGCGTTTCTTCAAGCCCTGGCCGAAAGGGTTTGTCACCGATGCGGTGCTCCATCGCCACAAAATCCCGGTCGGGGATTTGATTTTTGACCACGCCGGTATCCGGATTGGCTACGAGATTTGCGAAGATGCCTGGGTTGCCAACCGCCCAGGCGCACGCCTCGCCCAGAATAGTGTGGATTTGATCCTCAATCCTTCAGCGAGCCACTTCGCCTTTGGTAAAGCCGGGGTGCGGGAGCGTTTTGTGCGGGAGGGCTCCCGCGCTTTTCATTGCGCTTACGTCTATGCCAATCTCCTCGGCAATGAAGCTGGACGAGCCATCTACGACGGAGACTGTCTGATCGCCAGCGGTGGTCGAATTTTCGGCCGCAGCGAACGCTTCGCTTATGCTGACTACGTGCTGAACGAGGCGGTCGTGGACCTAAACCCCACCCGCGTCCAGCGGCATCGCCAAGCGAGTCACCGCCCCCCCCTGGAAGCTGCGATGAAGTCCATCCCGATCAACTGGTCGCCACTCTTGGCGATCGGCGAGGCAAGCGCGCCCGCCAAAGCAATTGGAGAGCCGGCCAGCCGCTCAAAAGCCATCGAGTTTGCTGACGCGGTCGCTCTCGGACTTTACGACTACCTGCGCAAGTCAAAATCCTCAGGCTTCGCCATTTCGCTGAGTGGAGGTGCGGATTCCGCTACCTGTCTGGCCCTCGTTTACCACATGGCAAGGCAACTGGTCGCGCACCGACCCAGCAACTTGCCTACCGCCATCTCCGCGCTTCTCGATGGGGCCTCCAAAGATACTCAGGAAGCGACTCGCCAACTCGTCAACCACCTCTGTACCTGCGCTTATCAGGGAACTGAAAATAGCGGTGAAGCCACCCGCGCCGCCGCCCGCACCCTGGCGGAAGACGCCGGGGCCCGCTTTTTTGACATTAACGTGCAACCACTTTTTGAGGCCTACGAAAAAATCCTCAGCGATTATTTGGGGCGGCCCCTCAGCTGGGAGACGGACGATATCCCCCGACAAAACATTCAGGCGCGCTGCCGTGCTCCCAGCATTTGGGCTATCGCCAACGCAAACAATGCCCTCCTGCTCTCCACCAGCAATCGCAGCGAAGCCGCTGTGGGTTACTGCACCATGGACGGCGATACGGCCGGAAGCATCTCTCCGATCGCGGGGATCGATAAGGCCTTTCTTTTGGAATGGCTCAAGTGGGCGGAAACGCACCTTCTCCGGGGTTTACGTACGGTAAACCAACTCAAGCCTACCGCCGAATTGAGGCCGAGCAGCGCCGGACAAACCGACGAAAGCGATCTCATGCCCTATCCGGTGCTGAACCGAATTCAAAAGCTTGCCGTGGTGAACAAAGGCAGCCCAAGAGAAATTTTCTACCAACTGCGCGCCGAACTGGACGCAAAGTTCTCCTCGGGTCAGCTTTTCGAATGGCTCTCAAAATACCTTCAGCTGTGGAGCCGGAACCAATGGAAGCGGGAGCGCTATGCGCCCTCCTTCCACCTTGATGACGAAAACCTCGACCCTCGGAGCTGGTGTCGTTACCCCATCCTTTCTGGCGGCTATCACGCGGAGTTAGCTGCCCTCAGAAAAGAACTGGAACTATAGAGGCACCGGTTAAATCGGCCGACTTTGTGCTTATTTTCTGCTAACTACCGAACTGAGGGACCCTCAAGGGTCCTCTAATTATTTCGAAAAATGTTGCTGGAAATGCTGATCCTTATCGGAGCGCTCTCTGCCTTCGCCTATCTTTGTCTGGGCGTGTACGCCCTCCTCTGGGCAGACCGAATCATCTTTCCAAAACTACCGCCAGCCGATCCCGCTCCACCGGAGGCCTTTTTTCTGGAGGATAAGGATGGTGAGCGTATTTCCGCCCTCCACTTGGCAAATCAAGAAGCGCGCCAAACCCTCCTCTACAGCCATGGAAACCGCGAAACCCTAGCCAGCATAGATTGGCTCCTCAAAGCTCATCGAGCCCGTGGATTTAATGTCATGGCGTACGATTATCCCGGGTACGGCCAGAGCTCAGGCTGTGCCAGCGAGTCAGGTGTGTACGCGGCGGCAGAAGCTGCTTACGCCTTTCTGATTGAGAAAAAAGGGGTTAAACCGGAGGACATCATCCTCTATGGAAGGTCCCTCGGCGGGGGACCAACCAGCTACCTAGCCAGCAAATATCCAGTTGGCGGCGTGATTCTGGAGGCCACGTTTATATCCGCCTTCCGGGTCAAAACACGCTTCCCGCTACTCCCTTGGGACAGTTTTTCCAACCTCTCACGCATCAGAAGGATTAAGGCGCCCATCCTGTTCATTCATGGCACCGAGGATGCCGTGGTTCCGTTTGCCCATGCGAAAAAGCTGCTGCGCGCAGCGGGCCCCGGGCAGAGTTATCTCTGGGTGGAGGGTGGCGGGCACAGCCGACTTATGGAATTTGCCGGAGCGGGCTACTGGAGGAAGATCGCTGAGTTTGCAAAGGTAGCTGCGGCCCACCAATAAGCGACCTTTTCCAGAAGCAGGCCTTTTGCTTTACAAGGCGGAGCGAAACCGTTCCGATGCATGAGCTGAACCCTGTTTTATTCTTATGCCCAAAAAGGTCCTGGTAATTTTGCATCCGGAGTGTGAGGAGCTCGAACTCGTCGCCCCGCTAGACGTGCTTCGACGCGGCGGCCTAAACGTGACTTTGGCCTTCACCGGCGAGGAGACCGCTGTGCGGTGTAAAACCGGCCTCGTTATACATGGGGAGGTCCCTCTCGATAAAGTCTCCACCGATGCCTTCGACGCGGTACTCTTACCCGGCGGTCCGGGCATCCGCCATTTACGTGGAAACGCGGTCATCATTGAGCTCTTCAAACGCACCCATCAAGCGGGTGGGTTTCTGGCGTGCATTTGCGCAGGTCCGCTACTTCTCCTTGATGCCGGCTTACTGGACGGGCACGCCTACAGCGCCCATCCCAGCACCTGTACTGAACTTCCCGATGCGCAAAGCGACCAAGCCGTGGTGATAGATCGCCAGCTGATTACCTCCCCCGGAGCCGGTACAGCGATCCATTTTGGATTGAGCGTGCTGGCCCGCCTTTGTGGGGCGCAACCTGCGCACACGGTGGCGGAGGCTATATGCTTTTCCGGTACATACCCCACCTCATGAGGACTCAATCCCAAAGCGTCTCCGAAGAAGAGAGCATGCATCCCCGCGATGTACTCCTACGGGATACGTTTACCTATGCCGAACGATCCGTTTTTGCGCTGACCCTGGTTGTTTTCGTAGCGCTGACCTGGGTACCTGATCCACTCTCCGGGTGGACTACGGGCATGCTGATCGGGCTTGCACTGCTTTGTCCGGGAGTGATTGCCCTGCACCAGCGTACGCACCCGTTTTTCTTACCGAAGCTATGGCGCCGCTGGAGTGTACTCATGCTACCCGTTTGGATCGGCCTACTGGTTTTCCTGTTGGGTCTTTGGAATCAAAGCACGACATCGATTGAAATTGAAGGCACGCCCTACCTGATGCTTAAAAATGAGCTGAGCAGTGGGCCCGTTTCCACCAAACCGACCGAAAGCTGGACAGCCCTTCTCGCGTTTTGTGGGCTCTACACCCTCGCTTTGAACTGTTTCATAGTTCCCAAATCACGTAGTTTTTTCACCCGGCTTTTTCCATGGATGCTGCTCAACTGCGTCTTACTGGCCATCGTCGGCTACGCTCAGCGGGCTGCCGGAGCGGAAGCCATTCTCGGGCTGCTTCCGTTATCTCCGGCGCGGCCCTTTTTTGCCACCTTTCCCAATGAGTCCCTCTGGATCGGTTTTGCCTGCCTCTGGATGGCCGTTTTTGTGGCTTTGGGTCTCCTCCATTTAAGGACCGTCCGGGTGGATGCCTTTGGAGAAACCAAAGGCCCTTATTATCTTACCGGAGCCGCACTCATCGGTGGCAGTGTGTTGATCTGTCTGCCTGGACCTGCGGTGCTGATCACCATGATCACCGGAACCGTCCTTATCGGTCTTATCGCTCTACAGGTCAGCGGATTTGGGCAGGCTGGACGCAAGTGCCTCTCGGTTTGGTTTGTCGGATCAATTATCGCGCTTGGCGGCATGCTCTACTTGATTGTAAGCCACCTTGCCCTACCCGATCCGACGGGTATCAATAACGCTGTGGGACCAACCGCGGCACGGGAGATGTTTCTCGCGCGGCCCCTTTTCGGTTGGGGGTATGGAAGCTTCCCGGTAATCTCGCGCTTCTTTACCACCGACTTTGCCCCCACCCTTGTTTTTGAGAGTGCGGGGAGCGACCTCTTCGAAGTCCTTGCCAATGGAGGCATCCTTGGCTTGGTCGGAATTGCGGTGATTCCACTCAGCTTGTTACTCGGATTTCTTCTCAAAGGAAGTTCCTTTTCCTTGAGCTGGCACCTTTTGATCGGAGCAGGTGGCCTCCTTGCGATGGCGATCTTTGACGGCCCGTTTGCACCCGCCGTCAGCTTTAGCTTTTGGGTGATCTTTTTTGCGGCGATTCGCTGGGCGGACATAAGCCGCACCTCGGCGGACCTCGTCGATAGCAAGGTCCATTTGGTGCTTCCCCAAACCATGCGAAACGTTCCCTCTAGTCAGAATCCGCGAGGGTCTGTGAGGGCCACCACCCGGAGTGGGCCGCCAAGATAGCCACGGCTGCCTGTAGTGCCCCTTCGACCCGCATGACCCGCGGACCGAGGTGGGCCAGCGGCCATCCGCCGGATCGCAAGCAAGCGCGCTCTTTAGAAGACCAGCCATTTTCCGGACCAATTGCCAAGGTGTGGTTTTTCGCCGGAGGCACGCCCTTCCTGACAAACTTTATGAGTGGGCCCGCGGCCTCATAGTTGTCCAAGGCAACTCCAGCTTCCCCAGCGGCGAAACTGGCCATGGCATCAGCAAGGCTGGGGAAATGTTCTACCTTCGGAAGGTACGTCGCGAAACTTTGCTCAAGCCCACCAAGTAAACGATGACGCCACTCCTCCGTTGCCCAAAGTCGGCTTTTGAAATAGCTCGGTTCTCCTTTTTCCGACTGAAAAAAGAGAAGTTTCCCAACGCCCAAAACAGCCGCATCATATAAAAGTTTACGGGCGGTGTGTGGTCGCGGGAGCCCGACAAGGATCGTCACCGGGAGCAAGGGCGGGCCTGCCTCAGTAGAAAGGACGCTTAAGGTGACAGCCTTGTCCGCAGCGATGTCCACCACCCGGCAACGCGCGCGGGGGCCATTAACGAAGCCAGCATACACCGTAGCACCCTCGGAAATCCGCAAGACCTTATGCAAATGCTGGCAACGCGGATCCTCCGGTGGCAGAGAAATCGTTTCAAACGGCGACTCGAAAAGCAGCAAATTCATGATCGGTGCTGCTCACTCCGCGCCTAGCGGCGACGACCAAATCGACTGGACGAACTATTGCGCTTCCGGCGGCGCGGCTTTGTGGCCGCCCCTTCCTCGCGGATGATTGGTTCGTAGATATAATTGAATCCTTCCAGGCGACGCTGAGGAATGAGCTGGTCGATGAATTTTTCGATCGACTCCAGGTGGTTCTGCTCATCCGGGGCAACGATCGTCATGGCATCGCCATCTCGCCGGGCGCGACCCGTCCGCCCAATCCGGTGAACGTAGTCTTCCGCGTGCTGAGGCACGTCGTAGTTAATCACATGGGTGACGTTGGCGATGTCCAAACCGCGAGAGGCAATGTCCGTCGCAACCAAAATCTTAACTTCGCCGGACTTGAATTTTTCCAGCGCACGCGTGCGCACCTTTTGCGGGAGGTCGGAATGCATGGGGGAGACGGAGTATCCGCGCTCCTCCAGCCACCGGGCGATGCGATCCGCCCCCACTTTCATGCGACAAAAAATAATCAGGCTATCGATTTCCATCCGTTCAATCAGCGCCACCAAAAGGTCGAACTTTTGCATCGCACCTACCGGGTAGATCTCATGTTTCACGGTTTCCGCCGGGGAGAGCTTGATCCCCATGGTTACCTCAACCGGATTTTTCAACACTTTGGCAACCAGTGGCTTGATTGCGTCCGGAACGGTGGCGGAAAAGAGCAGGGTTTGCCGCTCTTTGGCGCAAAACGAGATGATGCGCTTCACGTCTTCGATGAATCCCATATCCATCATGCGATCCACCTCATCGAGGACCAAAACATCAATCGAACGAAGATCGAGCGTCTTTTGTTGAACATGGTCGATTAGGCGGCCCGGAGTGGCAATCACCACGTCGGCACCCTCTTTGAGTTCTTTCCGCTGTTTGTCGTACCCCACCCCTCCGTGCAAAAGACAGCACTTCAGCGGGGAGTATTTCCCATAATCATTCAAATTTGCCTCGACTTGAGCCGCCAATTCCCGGGTTGGGCCCAGGATAAGGCAACGGGGCGAGGCCCCCGGTTGGTGGGCGCCGAGGCGGTGCAAAATAGGCAGCGCATACGCGGCTGTCTTCCCGGTCCCGGTCTGGGCCGATCCAACAACGTCGCGCCCTTCCAGAACCGCTGGAATGGAGCCGAGTTGAATGGGAGTAGGTACCTCGAAGCCCATCTCAGCGATGGCTCGCTGGAGGTCATCGTTTAAACCTAAATCTTTGAATGTGTTGGGGGCTAGGGCCGTCTCTGTCATGTGCTTTACTTCAGTATTATAGTGATTTCGTTCATCGGGAGTGGAGCGGGAATTCGCTGCACTCGCCTATCACCACACAGGATAAAAGCCGAGAGTCCACTACCGTTAAAGCTGCGAAAATGCAGTAAACCTTCTAAATAACAAGCCTTTAGCGGAGAAGGGCTCAATTCTGAGGCCAAGGCACTCGCTTGACCTCGCGTGGACCTTGGACATGCTCCACCGCCATGGCTACTCCCTATCGCGGCCGCATCGCACCGACTCCCACCGGTCACCTGCACCTCGGACATGCCCGGACGTTCTTTACCGCCGCGGCAAGAGCCCGCGCAGCGGGCGGGGTTTTGGTCTACCGCAACGAGGACATCGATCGGCAACGGTGTAAGCTGGCATTCCATCGCGACGCGATGGAGGATCTACGGTGGTTTGGGATCGATTGGCAAGAAGGTCCAGATTGCGGTGGACCCTATCCACCATACACGCAGAGCGCAGCCAACGATATTTATTTGGACGCCTGGCGAAGGTTGAAAGATGCAGGGTATATTTACCCCTGTCGAAAAAGTCGACGCGACCTTGCAGCCTGCATCACCGCACCTCACGGCGAGGACGCGCCCGCTAAAGAACCGCTCTACCCAGTGGAATGGCGTCCGCCTATCGCAGAGGCGCTCCATTTCGACCTGCCCGACGGTGTTAATTGGCGATTTCGCGTACCGGCACAGCGTACGCTCTCCTACGAGGACGGCGTTTATGGCAGGCAGGCCTACCGTACCCAAGATGACTTTGGAGACTTTCTCATCTGGAGGCGGGATGGTATGCCAGCCTACGAGCTTGCTGTAGTGATCGACGACGCCCGCATGCGTATCAGCGAGGTAGTTCGCGGAGCGGACCTGCTCCTCTCGACGGCCCGACAGCTTCTTATTTATGAAGCCCTAGGCCTCACACCCCCCGCCTTTCACCACCTGCCCTTAATGCGCGACAACACAGGCAAACGCCTTGCGAAAAGGGATAAGGCGATGAGTTTGCGAAATCTCCGCGCTATGGGACTGACCCCAGAGGACATTCGTCAGCAAGCGGAATGGCAGTGCTAAGCTGGTTTTTGTGCCTTTTTTAAAAAATGTGTATAAAATGTGAATAACTTTGTTTTTAAGGTGGCCATTCCCCGCTGATATGGGTACGAAACAGCTATATTTTACATTAATTCACCCGTCTCCCCCCGGAAAGCAAAACGCCTCATGGAAAAATTCATTCAAAATCCCGAAACCGTTGTCTGGTCGCACAGCAACCGCCTCAGCGATTTTTATGAAGTTCCGACCGCCGCAACAGAGCTCAAGGAGGTGATCGACTGGCTGACAACCCACTATAGCTCGGCCAATCTTTGGATTGGTCAAGAGGGGGATGATGGCACGTCACTGTACTTCAACTGCACACCCCCCCAGCCCCAACTGATCGCCCAATTACAGACGGTGGAGCGAGACCTTTTTGGTCGGGCGATCTGAGCAAGCGGCGGAGGTCATGAGCGAGCCGCGGCTACCAATGTTTTTGGCGGTTCACACCCCCCAGGGGGCCTGTCATATCCAGTCTCTGGCTCCCAAAAACTCCTCGTAGAGCTTGGCTTCCGGGCTTCCGTTTTCGGGTGCCCAATCGTACTCCCAGCGTGCGAGAGGCGGAAGCGACATGAGGATTGATTCAGTCCGTCCTTTCGATTGAAGCCCAAAGAGCGTGCCTCGATCCTGCACCAGATTGAATTCAACGTATCGCCCTCGGCGATAGAGTTGAAACGAGCGTTCCCGTTCGCCGTATGCGGTCTCCTTGCGCTTGCTCAAAATGGG
>PWZW01000278.1 GCA_003567255.1 Puniceicoccaceae bacterium
AGCTGCCCCATAAGCGTCGGCCCACTCAAACCTTTCCAGTTGGCATAAACAGAAATGGTAGCTGGACGGCTCATCCTTCAGACTTCCGTTTCGGGGCCCGTTGCTTCGGAGTGAGTTCCATGTCCTGCAACTTTCTGCCCATCTCATCATCGCGGGCCAACAGTTCAAAATCCTTCTCCAAACCCAGCACCCGCATAACCTGAAAGTAGTTGCCCATGGCTGCGGTGGGCGCACCAGACTCAATGCTGAGCAGAGTCCGGCGGCTAATACCAGCCCGCTCAGCCACCCGCACGGCACTTAGTTTGCGACGCAAGCGAGCCAAACGGAGGTTTTCTCCGAAGCGCTCCATGAGACGGCGCTGAGCAGGCAGCAGGTGTGGTGTCTTTTTCACTTTGAGCATTAAATTGCTCAGTCTAAAGCATTTTGTAAATTTTATTGCGCATTACAAAAATAAAAGCAGCCAAAGCACACGAGATCCTGCGCCAGAACT
The DNA here is from genome assembly GCA_003567255.1 of Puniceicoccaceae bacterium. Classification (GTDB taxonomy): domain Bacteria; phylum Verrucomicrobiota; class Verrucomicrobiia; order Opitutales; family Coraliomargaritaceae; genus T3Sed10-183. The sequence goes on from PWZW01000278.1 coordinate 491, forward strand.
ATTGTAAAAAACGCACTCAGCACCCAGCAAACCAGATGACCCCCGGCCTCTTTTATTTTGCCGCCACCATCCCCGCAAAGCGGGACTCAGCAGCATACCGACACAAAAAAACCCTCGCCACAACTGACACGATTGATCAGCGGGCAAGGGATTTTGTGAAAGCGGGCTATCCGCCGGAAGGCGTTTAAGCGACGCGCTCGACGACCAATTCCGGTGGATTCGGGCGTTTGGGTGCGAGGCGGTAGGCGCCCTTCAAATATTCGAGTGCTTCTTCCATCTTTGCCTCATCATTGTAGTGAATCATCATCAATGGCTCACCCTGTTTTACCTGAGTGCCTACTTTCTTGATTTCACTCACCCCAACAGATGGATCAAACTTACCATTTTTCAGGGTGGCGAGGCGCACCACGCCATCGGCGATCATCCCCGCATTAATGGTATGCACGTACCCGCGCTTGGGTGCGGGAAGCTTGCGGATGTGCTTCGCCTTGGGAAATTTTTCCGGTTCGTCGAGCACACTGGTATCACCTCCCTGGGCCGCCACCATTTCTTTGAATTTCTCAAAGGCACTGCCATCCTCCAAGTGACGCTGGACCGTTTGCTTGGCTGAGAGCGTCGAGCCCGCGACACCGGCGAGGCGAACAATCTCCATGCCCAACTTGAGGACGAGTTCCTTTAAATCTTCCGGACCGCGCCCGTGGAGCAGCTCAATCGCTTCCTGAATCTCAAGCCCGGTGCCGACAGTGTCGCCGAGCGGCTGATTCATGTCTGTAACGAGGGCCACGCAGCGGCGCTTCATGGAACGGCCCACTCGTGTGATCGAGCGCGCCAGTTGCTTGGCTTGTTCAACGTCTGTGATGAATGAGCCGTTCCCCCACTTCACATCGATCACCAAACCTTCGGCGCCTTCCGCCAGTTTGCGGCTCAACACGCTTCCGGTAATCAAGGGCAAGCAAGGGATCGTGCCGGTTTGCAGGCGCATCTTGTAAAAAATGCCGTCGACCGGTGCGATTTCGGGATCTTGCGCAACAAAGGTGCAACCGACCTTTTTGAGCTGCTTCTTAAAGTCTTTCAAATCCAAGACCGGGTTGAACCCAGGGATTGACGATAGTTTGGCCAAGTTGCTGATGCCGTACTCCTCGTCGACACCGTTCATGGTCGGCATTACCACGCCGCAAGCGGCGGCCAGAGGCCCCAGAACGAGGGTTGTTTTGTCGCCCACTCCCCCGGTTGAATACTTGTCGATCTTTGGGCGAGCGATGTTCGTAAGATCGATTACCTCTCCGGACAGCATCATTTCCTCCGCGAAGATGGCTGTCTCCTGCGCCGACATGCCCTGGAAAAAGACGGCCATAGCCAAGGCCGACTGGATATACTCGGGCATTTCCTCATCAAGAATGCTATCGACGATAAAGCGGACTTCCTCGTCAGAAAACTCTCCCCCATCACGTTTTTTCTCTACGAGTGCCGTAAATGAAGGTTTAATGAACTTCCGCGCGGATACGATTCTCTTTCTCATTACAGATAATAGTTTGGTTTAGCCCCGGAGCGTCCTAAGGCATAAACCTTTAGTTATTAGGCTATTAAGTAAGGCTTTGTCGAGCTTTTTTTAGCTCTGGATCAAAATTCGCGCGGTGCGGGCCAAAACTCTTCGGCGGGCTCTCTACTTCTTGCCATCGGTGAAGCGCAGTGACAGTCACGGCTTGACGCCTGCGGCCCTTCCGCTTGCATCACGCCATGGATATTTGGTTCAATCCCTCTGCTGAAATTGAAAAAGCCCTGAGCAAAGCTGCCGCGCACACGGACGGCTTTGACCATGAGTTTATTCCCGGCGTGCGCCCAACCGAGCCGCGTTTTGGAGATTATCAAGCAAACGGTGTTTTACCCTACGCAAAAACTGCCAAGGCGAATCCTCGCCAGTTGGCCGAAAAACTCACCCAAAGCTTGAGCGCACAGGCCCTGCTCGACACCGCTTGGGTGACCTGGGAAATCGCCGGCCCCGGCTTTATCAACTTTCGCCTCACCGATGCCTTCCTGGGGGCCTGGTTGCAAGCTTACGGGAGCCGCGAAGCTTACGCGACCGGAGCCGGGCAGATTTACGCCGGAAAAACTGTGGTCACGGACTTCAGCTCCCCCAACACCGCCAAGCAAATGCACGTTGGCCACATCCGCTCCTCGGTCATTGGTGAAGCCCTTTCCCGCCTTTTTGCATTTTGCGGGGCTGAGGTTATCCGCGACAACCACATTGGCGACTGGGGCACTCAATTTGGTATTTTGATTTATGCCATTAAAAAAGCCGCCTACGATGCGGACGCTCCGCAGGCCGATCCATTGGAGGATTTCGAGCGGCTGTATAAAGAAGGCAGTGCTGCCACGAAAGACGATCCCGTCGCTCTCGCCGCGGCCCGCGCAGAATTAGTCAAACTGCAGCAGGGTGACCCTGAAAACGTCGCCCTTTGGGAAAAAATCAACCGCGCCAGCAACGAGGCCTTCAACGAAATATACCGCCGTTTGGACATTCGCTTCGATAAGACCCTTGGAGAGAGTTTCTACCGGGATCGCGTTGAAGCCGTTTACGATGAGCTTACGCGAGCTGGTATCGCCGAGGAGAGCGAAGGAGCACTTGTGGTCTTTCACCGTGAACACGCGCGCTTCGCCAAGCAGCCTTTCATCATTCGTAAATCTGACGGCGCCAGCAACTACGCCTCAACCGATCTTGCCACGGTGCTCTACCGCGCCGAGACCCTCCATGCTGAGGAACTGGTTTATGTGACTGATGGCCGTCAGCAGGACCATTTTCAGCAGCTCTTTTTAACAGTGGAAAAATGGTTTGCCGCAAGCCAACGCCCCCCTATCGCAATGAAGCACGTCTGGTTTGGCACCATCCTCGGCGAAGATGGGAAAGCAATCAAAACGCGCAGCGGCGCTCCGGTGCGTCTGAAAGCCCTGCTCGATGAGGCAGAAGAAAGGGCATTTGCACTGGTCAGCAGCAAAAACCCGGACCTTGCGGAAGCGGAGCGCCGGGACATAGCCAACGCCGTGGGCGTGGGGGCGCTTCGCTACGCAGACCTTTCGCAAAACCGAACCAACGATTACCTTTTTAGCTGGGAGAAGCTTCTCACCTTCGAAGGAAACACGGCCCCCTACCTGCTGTACGCAGTGGCCCGCATCCGGAGTATTTTCCGCAAGCTGGACCTTACCCCCGGCGCGGGGATTGCCGATGCCGGCCCGCTTACGACGGAGTCAGAGCGAGCACTCGCGCACAAGCTTATCGGCTTTGTGGCTGCCTTGGAGCTGACCATGGCAGACCTGCGCCCACACATGCTCTGCACCTATCTGTACGAACTGGCTGGAGAGTTTAGCTCATTTTACAATGCCGACAAAGTTGCCGTGGACGAGCCTGAGGTACGCGCCAAGCGACTGCTGCTTTGCCACCGCACCTTGGTCACTCTGGAAACCGGGTTGGAGCTCTTGGGAATACGCACCTTGGAGCGGATGTAGCGATCCCCCACGAGATCCTCCCGAAAGGAGGTCAATCACTCCCCGCTTCGAGGCGCGCCAAATCGCTCCGCCACCGGCCGGCTAAACTGCGCTGACCCGCACTCTCCGCAAGCTCCACTGCGGAGCCCAGCAAGGCGCCCCGCTGAGCACGCGGTAGACCGGACTGGGCAATCAGCTTGCGGTACAAGCCCAGTGCCTGCGCCTCCTCCCCAAGCTTCACCAAGAGATCCGCGGCCTCTCGAAAAACCATCACTTCATTCACCGGATAGGTTGAGATAAATTCGAGAATAGCGAGGTGCTGCTTGGCTGCGAGCGGATCTCCCGCTTTCTCAGCCAACTCAGCGAGCCGCAGCGCGAGGGGGACGGAAGGCATCCGCTCAAAACCCTCGCGACCAAGGGCCCGGGCCTCGGCCAGTTTGCCCTCTCCGCTCAGCAGGTTCATCTCCCGCAAGTAAGCGTAGGCGATTGCCCCGGAAGGCAGGTCTCTCGTGGCAAGCGGCGTATCCACAGCCTCTGGGAACGGGCGATAGAGAGGATCTCCAAGCGCCATACTCTGCCAGCTCAGGACAGGCAAACTATAGAAGACCGCCTCACCCCAAGTGCCCCCGGAGAGAAGTTTTTCGACAAACAACTGCGGACGGTGGGTAAACTCCAAGTAAGGTTCATAAACATTACCCACGGTTGCGGCAAATCCATTGGCCACCAAGCCTCCGGCCCACCAGCGCTCGGTCGTGCGCAGCGAGGTCGCGGAAAAACTGTGCAGGTGGAAACCAATCGCTCCCACCGGTGGGTCCAAGCGCCGGTCTTTCCAAGGACCATAGATGTGCTGCCGATACCAACCGAGGTAAAAAGCCGGGGCGTCCAAGCGGTGCCCCCAGTCCAAAAGCTCATTTTGCTCGCGGCGCAAATCCGTGTCGAAGCCCGCGGTTTCCAAAAGCGCAGCGGCCGATTCAAGCCAGGCGTCGCCATGGGGGAAGGGCCCTTTGGCATCGACGTAGGCACGCCCGTGTAAGCCGCGCCTCTCTGCTTCGATGGCGTTATCCACGAGGCGTCGCGCATCTGCGTAGGAGGGCCCATCGAGGCGCGAGACCCGCACGACACTGGAGAGCCGCGAACGGCTCGGTGCCCGCTGCTCAAATAAGGGATTACCCACGTGAAACACCATCGGCTGTAGCGGTGCTGCAAGCAGGGCCAGCTCACTATCAACGGCAGCCCGGTTGATTTTCATCCGGGGATCCATGTCCTCAGGTGCGTAGCTCAGCAAATCGCTATCGTTTTCCATCCGGAGGGGCACACCTTTGCACACGACCAGATAGGCGATGTTGTGTCCTACAATTACAGCCTCTCCCCGCCCGTAACGATCGAATCGTACACTGGGGACGCCCCGTAACCAATCCGCCTCCATCAAGGCGACCCGCAGGGGGTTGAAAATTTCCTCAATGAACCGTGGAATCGTGATGGTTTCCTCCGCCGACATGGGGAGGGCAATAATGTTTGCGCGCGGAATTTCCCGCTGATCGGCGTAGTGTTCGGCGAGGGCCACGGACTCGCTTTCGTTGGCGTTGGCCAAGATAACGACACGTTCCGCCTCGGATCCCTTCACGGACTGGCCGACGAAACCCAGCGCACAAAGCATCAACGTCTGCCAAGAAAGTAGTTTGCGAATCTTCATAAGTTTGGGTGAGCCTGCGCTTTGGTCATAGGTTTGGATGTATCTCAGGTCAGTCAATAAAACGCCCCAAATGATCCCGATATTGAATAACACCTCGGGCCAAGGCAGTGGCCAGCCCCCGTAGGTAAGCATCGCTCCGGAGTTTACTGGCGGTCCCGGCGTGAGTCATAAACCCGAGCTCCACAAGTACCCCGGGGCACTCCAAGGGGCGCAAGACGGCAAACCTTCCGGTTTTCACTCCCCGATCCACTTCGCCGCTAACTGTGATCAAGGCTCGCTGAATATGGTAGGCCGCCAGTCGGTTGCGCGCGTCCAGGGCGTTTCCCGGGTGGACTGCGCGATCCACCGCCGTCAAGCCACTGCGCCCGCTCGGCGGTTGTCCGGCGGGCGTCAAACTAAAGACCTCAATGCCGCGGGCATTCGCGTTTGCGGCGGCGTTGAAGTGCACGCTGATAAACAGGTCCGCCCGATGGCGGTTGGCAATACGCGCCCTTTCCAGCAGCGGGATAAACACATCCCGATCCCGAACAAGGACCACTTCAAACCCAGCGGCTCGCAACTGCTCGGCAAGGTACAGGCTGGTTTTGAGTGCGATATCCTTCTCCTGGAGCGCGGGGCGGGCGACGACCGCGCCGGGGTCTTTACCGCCGTGCCCGGGGTCAATCACTATCCGCCTAACGCGGAAAGGCTGGTTGAAGACCTGCGGCGTAAGGATTGCCCGCAAAACTTTGCCGTAATCGTGCACCGAAATATGGAGCACTTCTTTGTGCAAACGGGTGGAAAATCCCAGATCCACCCGCACACCATTGATCCGGATAGTGCGGCCGGCGCGCGGAAAGTCAGCATTGGTCCACTGGCTCCTGAGCCGGAAAGTTTGGTACCCCTCCAGCCAATAACTGTTCATACCTATGCGCGTCGCGACCAGTGGCAGCGGCAAGTAAGCTTGTCCCTCCAACTGAACCGCCCCCCCCTGGGCACCTAAGTCGCTGGTCCCGTAGTTCCCAAGGAACACCGAAAACACCAACCACGCTAGCCATCTTCGGGGCATGAATACCAGGGGCGTCGCAGATTTCTTAGCCTAAAAACCTCCCGGAGCGCGCGGGATTCCGGAAGCCATTCCGCGAGGTGTAGCTGGCGTCGCAGAGGGCATTCACGCTTTTCCCTCAGTGGAGGCCGCCTCAGGTTCATCATCCTCGTCGCTATCCTTACTGTCATCCTCGCGCTCGGACTGCGGTGGACGCACTTCGCCGGGCTTATGGAATTTCAGCTTCCGCTTTGAGGCGGGAAGCGGAGAGAGGATGAGCGTCACCTGTCGCCCAACAAGCCGAGGTTCTGAATCAGCAGAGGAAACGCCCGAAAGCTCCTTGACCGCTTCTTTGATGCGCTCGAAGCCAAGTTCCCGGTGCTCGTTCTCGCGACCGCGAAAACCGAGCGAAAGTTTAACCTTGTCGCCATCGTCCAAAAACCCTTCGGCCCGTTTCATCTTCGTCAGAAAATCGTGAGGATCGATCGAGACCCGGAACTTGATTTCCTTGAGTTTGGTGACGTGCTGTTTGGTGTCCTTTTGCTTTTTGCTTTCCTCGTAGAGATACTTCCCGAAGTCAAGAATCCGGCATACCGGAGGCTTGGCATTGGGAGAAAGTTCCACCAAGTCGAGCCCAACCTCTTTGGCCAGCTCCAAAGCCTTTTTCGGAGACATCACCCCAATATTCGCCCCCTCCGGTCCAATGACCCTGACTTCAGCACAGCGAATGCGCTCATTTCGACGCAAGCCTTTGGGCCCACGATTGCGTTGTTGATACCGGCCGCGAGAATTCGGATATTTTGACATTAATGAAGGTTATTGACGGAGTATTGCACGAACACGTTGCGTAGAGTAATCAACGTGCGATGGGCCAAAACGACCAATCCGGAGAATGTTTCTTTGTTGAGTTAATGCATGCAATCATCCCTAACTTGGCGATTCTAACAGCGGATTCAAACATTTTCCCATCATTCGATCGAATCGGTTGATAAACCGAACGCACCCTTCTCAAAAGGCCTTCAATTTCTCTTTGCTTGTGCTATCCCCTGCCCTATCTTTGTCACTTTAGAATCCTTCGATCATGCTAGAAAGTTTAACAGAAAAACTTGGGAACGCTCTGCGCTCGATTCGCGGCGACGGCAAGCTTACTGAAGAAAACATGGAGGACGCGCTCAAAGAAGTGCGCAAAGCCCTCTTGTCCGCTGACGTGCACTTTAAAGTGGCACGCGAATTTGTTGAGCGCATCAAGTCGGAGTGCCTTGGGCAGGAGGTTACCCGCTCCGTCACACCGGGTCAGCAAGTCGTCAAAATCATCAACGACGAGCTCGCCCAACTCCTTGGCGAGGGCGAAAATGATCTGGAAGACAAGAAACCGCTTCGGATCATGATGGTTGGCCTCCACGGTTCCGGAAAGACAACCAGTAGTGGGAAGCTCGCTCGCTACCTTGCGAAAAAGCGCGGTTACCGTCCGGCCCTGATCGCTTGCGATGTGTATCGCCCGGCCGCGATCGACCAGCTGGAAATGCTCGCTAAAAATGAGGGCTGTTTTTTTTACGGAGACCGCAATGAAAAAGATGTCTCAAAGATTGCGCGGCGCGGCCTCGACGCGGCCAAAGCTGCCGATGCCAACCTGATCATTTTCGATACGGCGGGGCGCCTCCAAATCGATGAAGGGCTGATTGAAGAAATTAAGGTTCTGAAAAAAAGTGTTCAGCCCGACGAGGTGCTACTCGTCGCCGACAGTGCCCTCGGCCAGGAGGCGGTCAATGTCGCCCGCCATTTTCATGAAGCTGTGCAGTGCACGGGTATCATTTTAACGAAGCTGGACGGCGATGCCCGCGGGGGTGCGGCCCTGTCCATGAAATCCATGACCCAAGTCCCCATCAAGTTCATGGGGACGGGCGAAAAACCGGATGAATTCGATGTTTTCCACGCGGACCGGATGGCCTCCCGCATCCTCGGCATGGGAGATGTGGTTTCCTTGGTCGAGCGCGCGCAGGAAACCATAGATGAAAAGGAAGCGGAACGGATGGCGGATAAAATGCGCCGGGCCGACTTTAATCTCGAAGATTTCCTCAGTCAGATGCAGCAAGTAAAAAAACTTGGCTCCATGGGCTCTATCATGGGCATGCTTCCGGGGATGAGCGGGGTAAAAATTGGTGATGACGAGGAGAAAAAAATGGCGCGCACCGAGGCCATCATCCAAGCCATGACGGTCAAGGAACGGCAGCGGCCAAACCTTTTGAGCAGCAGCCGCCGCATGCGGGTTGCGAACGGCTCCGGCGTGGAGGTGAAGGACGTCAACCAACTCCTCAAACAATTCACCCAAATGCGTAAAATGATGAAAAAGATGAAAGGTGGCAAAGGCCGAAAGATGATGAAGGCCATGGAAGCTAAAATGGGTAAGGGCGGCGGCATGCCGGGACTTCCCGGCATGTAA
>PWZW01000011.1 GCA_003567255.1 Puniceicoccaceae bacterium
GGGCGCTGGGCAGGTGTCAAATCCAGGTCAGTCCGGAGTTTTGATTTTTGCTTCCACAGTTCGCGGTCCCATGGCGCTTGTCGGCGGGCGATTTCCAGTTGAGCCAAGGCTTTTGCAGGCGCATTTTCAAGGAGGTGAGCAAGGGCAAGATTCTGACGCAGGTTTGGGCCATCGCTGTGTTGCAAGGCTTTCGTGAAGTGTTCCGCAGCGCGGGTCCCTTCTTCCGCCGCGAGTGCGGCGAGGCCAGATGGAAAGGGTGCTTCGTGGCCGTTTTCCACTTCCGCAGAAAGTGGAACTAGCGCGAGCACAAAGGCCGCTAACTGGAGCAGAGGGTGCCGCCAAAGCCAAGAGGCCGCCTCTTGATTTAAAAATCTGAGCAAGCGATTCATCGGGTATCTACACTACGGGAGGGCGAGGGTTTTGTCTTTACAGGCTTGGTTTGAACACATTGGAAAAGCGACCTTAGGGCCTTGCTCCAATCGCGCCGCAACTCAACATCCAGAGCGGGCTTCCGCTGGCCTCCATAGCGGCGACGCTCGATTTCGGCGAGGCAGGCTTCGATTTTTGGCAAGAGCTCCTCTGGTAGGGCAGCATGGGTGAGTAGTGCCAGCATTTCCTTGTCGGTCAGTGCTTCGGTCGAACGTCCACTGTGGATGCTCAGGCAATACCGAATCGTCTCTTCGGCCCTGGCCAGGAAACTGTGCGGATCTAGGTCCGAGATGTGGTTGCCTAATTTGCTCAAACTTACTTTGACTGATTTGCGTGCCCGCCTCCGGATCGCATAAGCGGTATCGGTTTTTAAGCGTTGCCGGTGACGGGTGAACAAACAGAGGCCAAGCAAAGTGAGCGCACTGAGCGCGTTCAAGCTCACAACGGTGGGCGTGAGGAGGGACTCTTTGGTGAGCAAAACGGTCTTTCCGGGATTGCTCGCCGGGGAGAGGAAGGGTGCGCGCTCGGTAACTGGTTCCGGCGGGAGGGGAGCCTCGCCTGCCACGGAGGCAGGCTGGTCCGGGCGCGCTGTTATTTGCACAGACTTACGGCCCAGCGAAAGCTCCCGGTAGGTTTCGCTCTGCGGATCAAAGAAGCTAAAGTTAAGTTCCGGAGTTTGCAAAGGTCCCGGCTGCCTTGGTACCAGCGTGTAACGAAAGCGCTTAACCCCTTCGGTCTCCAAGACGTTGTCCGCTTCAAAGGTTTGGCTACTCCCGAGGATCTGCCATTCTGCCGCGCCCTCAAGGGGAGGCGCACTGATGCGGTCAAAATTGCCTTCGCCCTGAATTTCGAGCGTCAGGGTTAGGGGGTCGCCCACCATTAGGGTGGTCTCGTTGATTGTACTGTGGGCGTCGAAGGTTCCAATCGCTCCTGAAAAGCTTTCCGGTCGACCTTCCCGCGGAAGCGGAAGCACCGGGATGGGATCCAGATTGGTTTCCAGATCAAGCCACTCGGCAGTGCGCCGATCAAAAAACTGATCAAACGGTGAACGAAATCCACCTGGACGCCTTTGCGCATCCTCAGCTGCTGAGCGGGCGTCCGGGAGAATGGTAAGCAGGTCCATTTTAAAATTAAAAACCTGCTCACCCGCCGTGACCGGAGTAATCCGTAGTGGCCAGCTAAAGACACGGAAAGCTTCTCCGCCCCGGAGTAAGTTCGTGCCCTGAGGATTTTGGTCGATTGGAGAGACGAGGAAGCCGTCTCCCGAACGTTGTGGAATGCGGTAGTCCCGCACGTCCACACCCCTTTGGATGAAGAGCTGGAGGTCCGTCGCGATGGTTTGGCCAACATACAGTTTTTCCGGCAGGTTCATTTCTATAAAAACCTGTTCGCTGACTGGCGGCGGATCGTCGTCTCCACGCTCAACGACTTCCAGCGAGGTCGCTGGTACGCGAATGCTCCGGCCCGCGAATTGCAGCGTCCAGGCCGGGATTTGGTAAGTGCCCGCTCGCTCGGCGCGGACCTCAAAGATCAGGTTGGTTGATGCGGTGCGCGTGATGTTGCGGTTGACGATCTCCGTCCGGGAACCCGTCTGCACATGTGGACCACTGATGCGTAATCCGGCGACTTCAGGGAACTGATCTATCTGCGGAGTGCCGCTGAGGGCGCGCTGCCCCTGCCCGGAATCGATGCTTTGCACGAGGTCAACGCGATAGCCTCCGGTGTCCCCCTCCAATAAGCGCGGTGGCGTGAAGGCCGCCCGCACGTCAATATCCGGCGCCGTTTGCCCTCCGCTGATGCTGCTGAAGGCATGGATCAGCAACGTCAATAGACCTATCTTAAGAAATTTCGTTTTCATCAAAGCATTCACCAATCTTGAGTGCGCCTCCCATCGCGTGGGGCTGGGGGGGCAGTGAAGGGGAGGAATCGCTCGCTCCTGCGCATCGACTCAATCAAGCGCAGGGCGTCGTCTTCGCTCATCCCTTCTTCGACTTCAAGCGGCGCTGTCTCCGCCGCCTGCGTATCCTCGGTTTGCTCATCGTGTGCGCTATCCAGCGCATCCTCAGTCCCTTCACTACCTGCTTCCTCCTCTGGCAGCGGTTCACTCGAAGCTTCTTCTGAAGTCTCGCCTTCCTCACCGGCAGACTCCTCTTCAGCTGCACCCTGTTCCGCCGGATCGGTGCTTTCCTGTCCGTCGGCACTGGACTCCGTTTCGTCGGCGTCTTCGCCAGCGTCGTCGGCATCCGATTCGCTGGGGTCCGCGGATTCGCCGCTTTGCTCGCCCGATTCACTGTCTTCGTGCTCACTACCTTCTTCACTTTCCTCACTTTCTTCCGGGGCGCTCTCCTCGTTTTCCTGGTTTTCCGGCGGCTCGAGGGTTTCGAGTAAAGCTTCAATGGTTTCCTGCATGGCTTCGCTCAAGCGGGCTTGGCGGAGGGATTGAGTGTCGTCTGGATCAATCTCAGCGGCTGCGGCGAAGTATTCCTCAGCCTGAGCAAAGGCCTCCAGCGCAACGTCGAAGGCCTGTTCTTGCAGGGCGGCTTTGCCTTCTGCCTGGTGAAGTCTCGCAAGGTTATGAAAGGCATCGCGCTGGGCTTGAAAATCGCTACCCCGGAGCGTGTTCCGGTAGGCCTCGCGGGCGCCTTCGAGGTCTCCATCGCTCTCCATGCGAACGGCTTGGTTAAAGCTTTCCCGCGGACTGGGCGCAGCTTCCCGGGCAAGGACTTTTTCGCCCGGAAAAAAGACACCCAGAGCAATGAGCAAGGCCAGGCTGCGAAGGTTTGCTGGTGTCTGAGCCTGTCTGCCGTTGGTTGTGCGTCGTTTCCGACGGCGTGCGATCAAGGGTTCGACCAAAAGCAGTGCAAGGGCCGCGGCAAGGGGCCATTGAAAGCGTTCTTTGGGGATTTCCCGAATTGAACTTTCCTCTTGGCTTGAGGGACTTAGCGCAGTGATCGCATTTTGGATACCGCTTAAATCGACCCCGCTCAAACGTTCGTAGCGCCCGCCGGTCCGTCGGCTGATAAGCCGGAGGCTTTGTTCATCCAATCGCGAAATCACCGGTCTTCCCTGCTGGTCCAGAATGGGGCGCTCTATTCCGGTGTTTTCAACGATCCGCAAGCTGCTCCCCTCCGGTGTGCCAATCCCTACGGTGTGGACGGTGATGCCCTTGTCCTCCGCTATGCCCAGAGCCTGCTCTACCCGTTCGCTCAGGTCCTCACCATCGGTGATCAAGACAATAACCGATGCGTTCCTGCTTTGAGGAAAGGCCGCCGCGGCTTCCATGATGGCGGCACCAATGTCAGTGCCACCGCGGGTGACGGTATCGGTGTTGGCATCCCGTAATGACTCGCGGAAGGCGCGATAGTCGCGGGTAAGCGGACAGAGCAGAAAGGCCTGACCGGCAAAGACCACCAGGCCGACCCTTTCGTTACCAAAGCCGTTGACCAGACTGTTGGCCGCCAGCTTCGCGCGGTCCAGTCGGGTCGGACTGAGGTCGTTGGCCAGCATGCTTCGGGAGACGTCGAGTACCACGAGTACGTCGACCCCGCGTGTCGGCTGACGAACCTCCTCAATACCCAACTGCGGGCGAGCGAGGGCAAGGGTGATCAGGACGACCGCGCAAAGCAGCAGGCACAATTTAAGTCGGCTGCGCAGCTTGCTTGCGGAAAGCGTCAGTTGCTCCCGGAGGCGCGGTGCCACCAGTTGCTCGAGAAGGGCGTCTCTTTTGCGAAAGCCGAACAAACCGAGCCCGAGCGCAATAATGAGCAGTGCGGGTATCCAGTAAAGCCAGCTAGTCTCTGCAAAGTTCATGGCAGTCTGCGGTATCGGGTATTGTTCAGGAGTTGTTCCAAGAGAAGCATGCTCAAACCAAAGAGGGCAAACCAGTGGAAAAGTTCGGTGAATTCGGCGTGGGCGCGGAGTTCAATTTCCGTCGTTTCCAATGTGTTAATCAGCGCATAAATTTCCTCGAGTTCGTCGGGTTCCGTGGCCTCAAAAAATCGTCCGCCCGTCATTTCGGCAATGGTCACAAGGTCACTGGTGTCGAATTCGCTCATGCCGTATTCGCCAAAGAAGGTGGGGTTTCCGGCATCGTCCCTGACCGGTCGCCCGTCGCGGTCGAGGCGAGCCAGAGGTACCCGACCCTGACTTCCGGTTGCTACCGTGTAGACCCGTATCCCGAGCGCCGCCGCTGCTTGAGCCGCCGCAATCGGGGTGATCTCTCCGGCGTTGTTTTCTCCATCGGTCAGCAAAATGATGATCCGGGAGTCAGCCGTACTGCTTTCCAAACGATTGACACTCGAGGTCAATGCCGTGCCAATGGCGGTACCCGCTCCATCAATACTTCCGAGTTCCAAGCGGTCGAGGTTGCGGACCAGCCAGTCGTGGTTTAAGGTGAGCGGGCTGACGACAAATGCCTCTGGTCCAAAAACCACCAGGCTGATCCGGTCAAAGCGTCGCTGCTCAATAAAATCCCTGAGTACTGACTTGGCGACGTCCAGCCGCGTCACCACGTTTTCCCGCGTGGCGAGGTCGAGGGCCCTCATGGAAAAGGAGAGGTCGAGGGTAAGTACGATATCGATTCCGTCGGCTTCAATGGTTTCGGTGACTTCTCCCTGTTGAGGGCGGGCGAGTGCGGTGACCAGCGCGGCCAGACCGAGGAGCCGGAGGAAGATAAGCAGGCGTCCGGCGCGTGCGGCCCGGCGTCGGACAAGCTTGCCAACCAGTCCAGTGCTGGAAAATCGGACGGCAGCCGCAGGGCCGGACTTTCCAATGAGCCAAGCCAGGAGAGGCAATAATAGGAGCGCTAAAAACCACCAGGGGGCACCGAATTGATAAAAGCTCACGTTTCCCTCCCTTCTTCCCAGCGGCGAATCGCATCGGTTAGCGTTTTTGCGCGATCAAGGAGCGCTTCGGCGTCCTTCTTTTCGGGAAGCTTTCCCTGGAAGCGGTAGTGTTCACACTGTTCGATTATTTTAATGGTTTCTGCTGCCTCGTCCCGGGGGAGTCCATTGCCAAGGGCACCAGACTTGAGCTCTTCGCTGGTCCGTGCGCGGCTTCCCGGGCAAAAGGCGGAAACGTAGCCGCGCAAAGCACCGGACAGTATTTTCAGCGCCTCCGCAGCATCCCCCTCATCTAAACGTAGGTCTGCTTGGCGTAGTTCGCTGAGGGCAAGGAAATAGGGAGGAGCGGGAACTTCTTGGTTAAGGCGGGCACCTTGCTTGCGCCTGTACAGGTAGTAGGCCGTGGCCAGGGCGGCCAGGGCGAGGGTCGCAAGGATAATCCACGGTAACCATAGGACCGCTGGTTCCGCTGCCAGTTCACCGCGAAGCTCGCTTTCTGCGGCCATCTCTGCGGCGAGCGCTTCCAGACGCTCCATCAGTTCTGCCTGTGTCGGTGTTTCCATGAGGGCGCTAGAGTCTTTTGGCCCGGCGAGCGAAGAGTTGCCTGAGGGCGGGTAGGTAGGGCTCGGTTGTGGAGACTTCCAGCGTGTCCATACGCAAGCGCTGCATGGCCCGTTTCCACTGGGTCCGCCGCTCAACTGCTGCTTCCGCATAGCGCGTACGGGTTCTCTGATCACCGGTATCAATTTCAACCAGTTCGCCGGTTTCACTGTCCTCGAGGGTCACGAGCCCGATGTTCGGTAAGGCACTTTCTACCGGATCACTCAAATGAATCGGAATTAAATCATGCCGTTTGGCGTTTTGGCGAAAAATGCGGAGCAGTGGATTCGCCTCCGGTGCGGTTTCAAAATCTGGTAGCTTGCCGTCGCTGTCCTGTAAAAAATCCGAGATCAAAAAGGTGACGGCTGTGCGCTTCTGCACCTTGTTGAGGAAATTGAGCGCGACACGGTGATCCGTCTTTTCGGATTTGGGTTCATGGTAGAGGATGTCGCGGATGAGCCGGAGGATGTGACGTCGGCCTTTTTTCGGTGGGATGTAGTGTTCGATTCGGTCGGTGTAGAGGATCAGCCCGACCTTGTCGCTGTTGTAGGTTGCCGAAAAAGCCAGCACACAAGCGATTTCGGCTGCCATCTCACGCTTGCTCCGATCCACCGAACCGAAGGCTCCAGAGCTACTCAGGTCAACTAAAAGAAAGAGGGTAAGCTCCCGTTCTTCGCGGAATAACTTTACGAAGGGCCGGTCCATCCGGGCGCTGACGTTCCAATCAATGGTTCGGACATCGTCGCCCACGCTGTATTCACGGACTTCTTCAAAGTCCATACCACGCCCTTTGAAAGAGCTGTGGTAGGCGCCCGCAACGGCCTCCGTGACTAGATGACGGGTCTGTATTTCAATGCGGCGAACTTTCCGGATGATGTCCGACGGATTCATGGGAGGGGCACGGCATCAAATATTTGCGTAATCAGGTCTTCGCTTGTGATCGATTCCGCCTCTGCTTCGTAACTGACGATCACCCGGTGACGCAAGACGTCGAGGCCGATGTCTTTGACATCCTGAGGGGTCACGTAGGCGCGACCTTGCAGAAGCGCCCAGGCTTTGGCGGCAAGCGTCAGGCTAATCGTCGCGCGCGGACTCGCTCCAAACTGGATCAGGTGTCTGATATTCAGTCCGATTTGCGATGGATCGCGGGTTGCCATGATCAAATCGACGATGTAATCGCGCAGGCTGGGATCAACGTGCACCTTGTTGACGGCGCGACTGCCCGCTTGTACCGCGGCAAGGTCCGTGGTTGCGAGGGTCGGGGCGAGCTCCGTGGTGGAGGCCATTCGGTCCAGAATTTCCCTTTCTTCCACCTTGGAGGGATAGCCGATCTTGAGCTTGAGCATGAAACGGTCGACCTGCGCTTCGGGCAGTGGGTAGGTGCCCTCCTGGTCAATCGGATTTTCGGTCGCCAAGACGAGAAAGGGCTTCGGCAATTGGTAGGAACTGTCTCCGAGGGTGACTTGTTTTTCCTGCATCGCCTCAAGCAGGGCACTTTGTACCTTGGCAGGGGCCCGGTTGATCTCATCTGCCAAAACGAGGTTGGCAAACACCGGTCCCTTGCGGGTCTGGAAAGTGCCTTCCTTGGGATTGTAGATTAACGTGCCGATAACGTCGGCCGGGAGCAAATCCGGAGTGAACTGAATCCGGCTAAACTGAGCGTTGAGGGCGCTTGCCAGAGTGCGGATAGAAAGCGTTTTGGCCAGCCCGGGTACGCCCTCCAGTAAAACATGGCCATTTGCGAGTAACCCAACCAGGAGGCGATCAATCAAATAGGTTTGCCCAACGATCACCTTTGCAATTTCGGTGCGGAGGGGGCGAATCCAAGCAAGGGCCGTTTCGATCTCGGCTTGCCGTTCATCAGGTTCGGAAAATTTATCGGTCATAGGTGGATGCGTAAGTTGGTTGCCGTGGGTCTATAAAAACCGGCAGTCTGTTGTTTCTCGACAAAGCAATCAAGCGAGGGTTTCACAACCTCCGCGTCTTTCTCAACTAAATTTTTGCGTTGCCTGAAGACTCCTTTGGCTGATGGGCGCGGGAGCTGTGCGCGCAATTTTGCGCTTTCCTTGTGAAATGTTGACTTGAAGGCGAAGGTATCCGACCAACATATAGGACCTTCGGCTCAATTTCGGGTGCCTTTCGCCAACCTTTACCTTTATCAGATCTTCAATGACCCAACGCTCCCTGCAATCTGAAAGCGAGTTGAATCGGGTGCCGGGGTTGGTTTGGTTTTTTTGTCAGGCGTTTCTTTTACTAGGTGTCTTTTGTTGGGTCGCCCTGCGGATGCGCGGCTTTCTTGCCGAGGGTATTCTGGGTCCGGACTTCGCTTTGATCCATCAGGCGTACGATTTATTCTTTGCCACGTTGCCGCTGGTTTTGAGCGTCTTGACCGTCGGGTTCGCCGCTGGTTCACTCTGCTTCCGGGTCGGTCGCTGGCGGGGATTTTTGATACCTCTGCTCACCGGTTTTCTGACCCTCGATCTGGTGGTACTACGGTACTATGTGACACATGTGGAACCGGAGCGTTTGGTCGTGCGCTATCACGAATTTGAGGCACCCAAGCTATCGGGTCCCCTAAGAATCGTTCATCTCACCGACACCCACATTCCGTACTGGGACGCGTATGCGTACCGTGTTTTTGAAACCATCAGGGAACTGGAGCCAGACCTGATTCTACACACTGGAGATTATATGCACACCCTGCCAGGCGGGGATTTTCGCGCGGACTGGGCGGAGCTCATACGTGTCCTCTCTACGCTCGATCCAAAATACGGAATCTTCGGGGTCTTCGGAGATACCGATTTTGCGATTCATCAGCTTCCCATGGAAGCGCGCGGCCCGCTTGTTCTACTTTCCTCCACGGATTATCTTTTGGAGACGGCCGTTGGGGTGATTCATCTCCACGGGTTGAACTTGAACCAGTCGCGGGAACCGGAGTGGGGACATCGTTCGATCAGGGCTTGGTTGGAAAACAGCCCTGACCCTGCCTTTCGTATTCTCATGGGACATGCTCCGGACGTGGCGATGGGCCTCGAAGACGCACCAATTGATTTAATTTTAGCCGGGCACACCCACGGCGGGCAGGTGCGCCTTCCTTTCTATGGTCCGCTGGTGATCGACAGTGAGGTGCCCCGCGCATGGGCCCGGGGCTTTCGATCCATTGGACGTCCTCACCTCAA